>JBCBIN010000270.1:0-5774 GCA_038524555.1 Cyanobacteria bacterium J06623_7
GTTTTTCAGCAGTTTGGCGGCGCTATCGCTATACAATTTATACTGAGGAGCGACCTAACGTGTTTGTCAGTCAAACTTCTTGGCACTATTATCGCTCGACTATTCATGAAGCTAAGATTCAGCAAGCCCTAAATCCTCTTTTAGGCGAACATGATTTTACCGCTTTCAAACGAACTGGCTCAGATCGTCTGGATGCCTGGGTAAATGTTCAAACCGCTCAATGCTATCGCCATGGAGCTTTTGTCTATCTAGAAATTCAGGCAAACAGTTTTTTATACGGTATGGTGCGTCTGCTGGTAGGGATGTTAATCGAGGTGGGAATTGGCAAGCGATCGCCCGAAAACTTTATTGACATTTGGCAAAATCAACGCCGCGGTGAAGTCAAGTATTCTGCCCCCGCTAAGGGTCTGTGTCTGTTGAGAGTAGGTTACCCTGAGTTTCCGTTTAATCCCTCGCTGTGGTTTGATACTCAGCCGACTTTCCATCTAGCGAACTAATACTCTTTATTTAAAATAATTCACAAAATACTATCACGGAAGATGAACAAAACTCCCCTCCCAACCAAAGATACTCTCGAACAGAAGTGGTACATCATCGATGCTGAAGACCAACGTTTGGGTCGTTTAGCGACTGAAGTAGCTAATATCCTGCGGGGCAAGAACAAGCCGACCTTTACACCTAATATGGATACGGGTGATTTCGTCGTGGTTATTAATGCCGAGAAAGTTGTTGTAACGGGCAGAAAAAATGAGCAAAAGCTCTATCGCCGTCACTCTGGAAGACCAGGGGGCATGAAAACCGAGACTTTCGATCAGCTACAGCAACGCATTCCCGAACGCATTATTGAAAAGGCAGTTAAAGGTATGCTGCCCAAGAATACTCTCGGTCGTAAGCTATTTACTAAGCTGAAAGTCTACGCCGGTGCCGACCATCCTCATGGGGCTCAAGTTCCCGAAACTCTAAACGTCAACACTATTCCTCAAAAAAACTAAGACATGGAAACACAAGATAAAGTAGTATATTGGGCCACTGGTCGCCGCAAGTCCGCGATCGCTCGAGTACGTCTGGTACCTGGAGAAGGCAAGCTAGTCGTTAATGGTAAGCCTGGTGAAGATTATTTTAATCGTATTCCCAGTTATCTAATGTCGATTAAAGGACCCTTAGAAACTTTGGGTTTTGAAAACGAATACGATATTTTGGTTAATGCCCATGGTGGTGGCCTAACTGGTCAAGCTGATGCGGTCAAGCTGGGGGTGGCTCGTGCCCTGTGCAAACAAGATCCCAACAACCGTCAGCCTCTAAAAACAGAAGGTTTTCTAACTCGCGATCCTCGCTGTAAGGAAAGAAAGAAATACGGTTTGAAGAAAGCCCGCAAAGCGCCTCAATTCTCCAAGCGTTAAATTTTTTTATACCAGCTATTAACTTTTAGCCATGAGCTTTTAGCTGAAACCAAGTTTTAATTCCCTAGCTCAAATGGCAATCTATTTAAAGTAAATCTTTAGGAACAGCACAATGCCAAAACCGGAAATACACCCAACCTGGTATCCCGATGCCAAGGTCATCTGTAATGGTGAAGTGGTCATGACCGTTGGTTCGACCCAGCCAGAAATTAACGTTGATGTGTGGTCGGGAAATCATCCTTTCTATACTGGAACCCAAAAAATTATCGATACTGAAGGGCGAGTAGATCGCTTCCTACGGAAATACGGTATGCTCGATGCTTCTAGTGAAGGTGAAACCGAGTCTAAGTCTGAAGCCGAAAATTAGCCACTTATAGTGGAATATATGCCCAGTAGTCGATCTAAATTGACTGCTGGGTTTGCTGTATTTTGCTCGTACTTACTTCCTAGAGGATTTTGGCGGGTAAATATTGCGGCAAAATTGATTGAGAGCGTTCACAGATAGACGCAGATAGACGCAGATGGCTAACTTGCTGCATGAGTACTTCTGAGTTTTTGATAGCTGTAAATTAGGAATAACTGTAACCGTAATTCCAGTCACTATCTTATTTGTGTCAATTTACTATCCTGACTAGAGAAAAATAATGGCAGAAGCATACTTATTAGATAAACTCAAATCTGTAGAGCAAACTTTTCAGGAATTGACTCATCGTCTGGCGGATCCCGACATCGCTACCAATCCTAGCGAACTACAAAAAGTAGCAAAAGCTCGTTCCTCTTTGGAAGAAACGGTCAATACCTATCACCAGTGGCAGTCGGCGACAGAAGAACTTGAGGGTGCCAGAGAAATTCTCAAGGAAACAGTCGATCCGGAGATGAAGGAAATGGCGAGTATGGAAGCCAGCGAATTGGAATCACAGCTAGAACAACTGGAAACTAGGCTTAAAGTTTTGTTGCTACCAAGCGATCCCAATGATGATAAGAATATCATGCTTGAAATTCGGGCAGGGACTGGCGGCGATGAAGCGAGTATTTGGGCGGGAGATTTAGTCCGGATGTATACTCGTTATGCCGAAACGCAAAACTGGAAAGTCTTTCTCTTAAGTGAATCAGCCGCGGACATGGGCGGTTTTAAAGAGGCGATCCTCGAAGTTACCGGAGACTCCGTATACAGTAAGCTCAAGTTTGAAGCGGGAGTACACCGAGTCCAGCGCGTACCCCAAACAGAAGCAAGCGGCAGAGTACATACTTCTACGGCGACAGTGGCGATAATGCCGGAAGTTGATGATGTGGAGATTCATATTGACCCCAAAGATATTGAATTAAAAACGGCTCGTTCTGGTGGTGCGGGAGGACAAAACGTTAACAAGGTAGAAACAGCGGTAGATTTAATCCACAAACCGACGGGGATTCGGATTTTCTGTACGGAAGAGCGATCGCAATTACAAAACCGCGAGCGAGCGATGCAAATTCTACGGGCGAAACTATACGAGATCGAACTAGCCGAACAACAGAAAGAAGTTCGCGGTATGAGATTGGCACAGGTTGGTACTGGTTCGCGTTCTGAAAAAATCCGGACGTATAACTACAAAGACAATCGCATTACCGATCATCGTCTGGGTCAGAACTTTCCTCTGGCAAACTCTTTGGAAGGAGATATCGATCAGATCGTGCAAACCTGTATCTCTCAAGACCAGCAAAACAGACTAGAAGAGCTAGCCCAGTCTCCCGATACCGCCGAAGCTTTAAATTAACGTCAGTTCTGGATTGGAAAATTTATCGTGAGGGTAGCTATCAGCGTAGAGCCTTCGGCTGAGATCGTCTACGATAGAACGCGACGATAATCTCCATAATTAAGTATTAGCGGCGATGTTAGGTAAGCTCAAACTAGTTAAATATACTCTGTGCTTGGCGATCGCAATCTCGGGAGTGGCGCTTGTCAAGCAAGTCTCTACGGGTGCAGAAAGAATTGATTTTAATCTTAGTGTTTTAGGCTTTACGGTTAAAGTTGCCGATTTGGCTGCCTTTGCCGAGACAGGGGAAGTTAGCGATAGCCTCAATTACTACTTTCGATATTTACCCCCCAAGCAAACAAAACAGCTACGTCAGTTTCTCAACCAAAGTTACAATGTCGATCCTGTTCTGGTCTACCGCTATTCTCGCACCACGGCAGGCATTAAGATGCTCCAGCGCATTGGCGACATTATTCAGCTACCGGGAAATATAAACGGTTTTTATGGTTTGCGAGCGGCGGTAGTGCAAACAGCACAGTCTCCCGAAGGAATTAATCTCATCGATTTTTTGCAGCGTTTCCCAACGGATATTAAGCTCAACTTAGGTGAGTTACTCAAGCTAATGGGGCAGATCGAAAATGCAGAAGCGGATACTCAAGAATTTATTGCTAGCTTATCTCTGTCTAAAACTTTGATCCCTAAGCAATTGGCTGATATATCGGAGTTAGGTAATTATCAGGTACAGCAGCAAACTCTAGACTTATATGACTCTCAACGCGATCGCCATTTAGTCACCGATTTATACTTACCGCAAGGTTCAGTCGATTCTATTCCAGTTATTGTTGTCTCTAATGGTTTGGGAGCAAAACGCGATCGCTTTGAAGAATTGGCTCACAGTTTGGCGTCCCATGGCTTTGGGGTAGTTATTCCCGATCATCCCGGTAGCGATCGCAATCGACAAAAGGCTTTTTTAGACGGGTTGTATAAAGAGAATTTTGCCACAACGGACTATATTGATCGCCCCTTGGATATTAGCTTTATTTTAAATCGCCTCGAACAGGTCAATGAGGAGAATTATAACGATCTGCTGAACCTCAAGCAGGTGGGTTTATTTGGTTATTCTATCGGTGGGACAACGGGACTATCTCTGGCGGGAGCAAAGTTTGATTTTGAGCGGCTAGAACGAGACTGTGCCCAGCCGTTAAACCTGCTCAATATTTCTATTTTGTATCAATGTCGAGCTTTAGAATTAACCGAGCCGAAAGTATCTCTTCTAGACGAGCGTATTGCGGCGGCTTATCTGTTTGTGCCCTTTGGCAACAGCATTTTTGCGGCATCCCAGAATGAGATCACAATTCCCATTATGTTTCAGGTGGTCGATCGCGATTTTCTGACTTCTTTACTAGAAGAGCAGGTACCCCTATTTAATTCCCTGGGGGGAGATAGTTATTTGGTGATTTCTGAACAGCTCCCCCACTCTAACGTCACTTTATCAAATGAGGCACAGTCAACTCAAGCAGCAGCCTCTCAGGTAGCCAAAACCTATCAAAACATTCTGTCCCTAGCGTTCTTCCGCAGCTATATTCTCGGCAATCACAACTATCGAGCTTACCTGAGCCCGTCTGGTTTGAAGGCGATCTCGCAAGAACCCTATAATTTGCATTTAATGCGCTCCCAGTCAGCACAAAATGACGGGTAAAGAGTAGAATGCAGTGCAAATAATTAACGGTGCGAGAAAAATAACCATGAGATTGAGCCGTCGAACCAGTAATTTTTGGTTGGCGATGAGTTTATTAGTCGCTTTTTACTACGGAGCCCATTTTTACTATCTTGTCTTCAGTCATCAATACATAGTTCAAGATGATGCCAGACAGCATGTAGTTTGGCTGCAAAGATTTAGCGATCACGATTTATTTCCTCACGATCTGATTGCCGACTATTTTTCGGGACTCGCACCCCTGGGGTTTAAGTCGCTGTATTTTATTGCGGCTAAATTCGGCATTGAGTCAATTTTATTAGCCAAGCTAATACCGCCAATTTTAGCGATCGTCACTACGGTTTATATCTACTTATTGACCCTGCAAATTTTACCGATACCAATTACCGGATTTATTAGCAGCTTATTCATTAATCAACTTATCTGGCTTAATGACGATTTAGTATCAGCAACCGCTAGAGCTTTTATCTATCCTCTCTTTGCAGCTTGGCTCTATTATTTAGCTCGGAATAAAATAATTCTTTGTTTAATTTTAATGCTACTACAGGGTTTATTTTATCCCCATATTTTATTAATTGAAATGACTATTTTGAGTCTGCGATTATTAACTTATAAATCTGGTTTTAATATTAAGCTAACTAATCACCGAGCAGCCTATATCTGGTGGATTTCTGGCTTATTTATCACGGCGATCGCTCTTTATCCCGTCACCCAAAAATCCCCAGAATTAGCCACAACCGTAACCGCAATGCAGATGAGGCAAATGCCTGAATTTAATCTTGGTGGTCGCAGTCCTTTCTTTGGAGGTGGCTGGTTAAAATACTGGCTAACCGGTTCGAGTGGCTTGAGCCTACCTTTATTTCCTACTGTAGTTTGGAGTGCTGTATTTCTACCTTATTTACTGCGGCATAATTCACCTCTGAG
>JBCBIN010000271.1:0-5767 GCA_038524555.1 Cyanobacteria bacterium J06623_7
AACTAAGATAGCAAGTATAGCAGAAATATAGGCTACTGGTAAATTCTCATTCATGGGAGATCGCAGTTATTGGTAATCTGTTAAATTCGGTTTCTAATTACCTCTAATTTTGACATATCTGCTTGGGAGGGATTCTTGATCGTTAACAAAATGTTGGGCATGGAATAACCAAATCATCTTGATCTAGTTAAGTCTGCTGGTGTTCTAATTAGCGTCAAGGCGTTCCAACCACTGTTCTAGTTCGCTCACCCGTTCAAAATCGAGCTGTTCTTCCGTCAGGCGATCGAGTTGTGAACTATCTAAAGATTTAATTGTGGCGATCGTTGATTCGGGTAAAGTACCGAGCTTTTTACCAAGCAAACGGAGGATCGTATTTATTTGTTCTTCCAGCTTGTGGTCAGTTGCATAATCTTTTCCTGTTCATCTGTCTCGATTGTATCTAACTGAGTTTGAATATTTGTTCTTCTTGCTGATTAAGCTGAAGATATGTATCCACAAAGCCAGATATCAACTGCATTCGGGCGGGGTCGAATTCGAGAGTTACCAACAAGCGCAAACACTCGGCTTTGACTCGCGGACGGTCTTCGGTAGCAATCTGCATTTTGCTCATCAGCGCCGCCGCCACGGGAGTCTTTTGATTAATAAAATTTTTCCAGTCAAGACGGTTTAGCTGGACTAGTTTGTAGTTGAAGTTTAAAACAGAGAACTGCGGTAGCTCGACGACAAAGTTATCTCGATATGCTCTTTTTGGCGAGTCATAAGACAACAGCGCGATGGGATAGATCGGACGATAATACTTGAGAAACAGACTACAAAAATAGCGAAACATGCGCCGATTAAAGTCGGTTTGGTTTGAGGCTTGATTTTCTAAATGAATAAGAAAGGAGTAATTTTGCTCTCTAAATTTGGCGAAAGCTACCACGTCAAGAATTTTCTTGTCGCCTTTGGTCAAATCGGTAAACAATTCTTGCTCGATAAAGGTAATCGAGTTTCGATCTAGATATTCAAGAATGTCTGGAAAGAATAACTCTAAAAACTCGACAAAAAAAGTGGTAATTAATTCTTTAAACAGGCGATCATGATTAATGTTAGTCACTATTCAATATTTAACAAGTGGAGTTATTTAAAGCCATGTCCAACTAGGAAAAGTAGCTGCCTGTCCGCATCTTTGCCCCGCAGAGTCGGTTAAGTTCCATAATCTAACCCGTTCAATTCTGAATTTTTGCCCCGTGGTCGCCGTTCTAATCCCTTGATAGTTATCAATATATCCCTGTTCTGCTGCCTGTTGTAACATTAAGGCTCGATCAGCAATTTCATCGGGTTCAGTTACAGAAGCGGAGGGGGTTTGGATAAATTCCGACCAGCTCATCGACCATAGCTGTAGAGCAGTTTGATTGGCATAGTTAAAGATCGGATCTGATTGAGTATCATGAGAAACCAACACAAAGGGAGCATGAAATAGTTGCTCCGATAGCTGTGCTGGTGTGCCGACGGGTTCAATCAGATTTTTATTGAATAGCCGCCAATAACTTTGATTGACAATTTGGATCCAGTCAATAACTTCCGGCTGCTGCCAGATAGCTCGATCGCCGGAGGTGGAAGATTGATGATTATGGTTATTCATAAAATGGGCACGTATTTAGTAATAAAAGGCGATCGAACCCTAAGTTGCCGCATCCTGGCAATTTGTCCCTATTTGTGAAGACTATTTATTCACGAAGCTGGAATAGCTAAGCTCATTAATTTTGTTCCACTCGGAAACTCCATTCCGAAACTGATTCCACTGGTCGTATACTTTCTTAAATGCCGGGCTTTTACTCGATTCTTGGGCATAGTAATCTTCTGCTGCCTGTTGTGCTGCCTGCATGATTTCTGGTGAGTAAGCAGCAAGTCTCGTGCCACCATCAATAAGAGTTTTGAGTGCTTCGCGATTGAGGGCATCATATTTGGACAGCATGTTGAGATTTGCTTCCATAGCGGCGGTTTTAAAAATCTCTTGGTATTCTACCGGCAGCTTATCCCACTGAGATTTATTGACCTGCACCTCTAAAGTTGGTCCTGGTTCCCACCAGCCGGGATAGTAGTAGTTGGAAGCTGCTTTGTTTAGTCCTAGTTTCAGGTCATCATAGGGACCAACCCATTCTGCCGCATCGATCGCTCCACGTTCTAGTGCTAGATATATTTCGCCTCCGGGTAAGACTTGAACGTTTACCCCCAGACTAGCCATAATTTTGCCCCCTAAGCCCGGGATGCGCATTTTCAAACCTTTTAAATCCGACAGAGAATTAACCTGCTGTTTAAACCAGCCCCCCATCTGCGCTCCGGTATTACCAGCCGGGAAGTTAACCACGTTAAAGTCACTGTAGAGTTCGTGCATCATCTCTAAACCGCCGCCGTGATAGTACCAAGCATTTTGCTGTTGGGCGGTCAAACCAAAGGGAACGGCAGTGCCAAAAGCTAGGGCGGGGTTTTTGCCCACGTAATAGTAGCTGGCAGTATGCCCGCATTCGGCAGTACCATTCTGTACTGCATCTAATACTTCTAGTCCCGGTACAATTTCACCGGCGGCATAGGGTTCAATGGTAAAGCGTCCTCCCGACATGGCAGCAACGCGATCGCATACCGTAGTTGCCCCTCCGTAAATCGTGTCGAGAGATTTAGGCCAGCTAGTGACCATGCGCCATTTGATATTGGGCAGATCTGCACCCTGAACGCTAGGACTGTTATTAGTTTGGTCGCAAGCAACTAAGATAGTGCTGGTAGTAGCGGCGATCGCCAAACGATCTAGAAGCTGTCTCCGTTTCATCATAATGATTCTGACTGACTCTTATATTTCCTTCAGGCAACCGCTCATCATACCAATGTTTACTGTTAACCGTTAACTGTTAACTGATATTGCCCGGTCGAGAATTTCATAACCCTGGGTGAGACTGTCTATTTGAGATACTTTATCTCTTAATTCTGCCGCTCCGGAAAATCCCTTGCAATACCAGGCAAGATGTTTGCGAGATTGATAAATTCCTCTTTGCCCCTTGTATTCCCACAAGCCCCGTAAATGTTCTTTGGCACACTGAAGTCGACTAACGATATCCGGGGGAGGCAATAGTTCTCCCGTCTGTAAATAGCGATGGATTTCTCCTACTAAAAAAGGATAGCCGAGAGTACCCCGGGAACACATCACCCCGTCAGCTTGGGTTATTTCTAGACATTTAATCGCTGCCGCAACCGAGAAAATATCGCCGTTGGCAATTACGGGAATAGACAATGCCTGTTTGACTCGGGCAATCCACTCCCAGCGAGCCGTACCGTTGTAGCCTTGAGCGCGGGTACGACCGTGAAGAGTCAGCATTTGCGCCCCCCGATCCTCTAGACGACGGGCAAAATCGATAATATTGATATCGTTATCATCCCAACCCAGGCGTGTTTTTACCGTTACGGGCACCTCAACCGCCTCTACCACAGTTTTAACGATCGCTTCGGCTACTTCTGGCTGACGTAATAAGGACGACCCACCACCCTTTTTGGTAATTTTATTTACGGGACAACCCATATTAATATCGATCGTGTTTGCCCCTTCTGCAACTGCCTTTTGGGCGGCTTCGGCCATAAAGTCAGGACGACAGTCAAATAGCTGAATACTAATGGGATCTTCATCAGGAGCGATCGCCATAATGGTAGGTAATTCTTGCAGGTGATAGATTTCTTTGGCACTCACCATTTCGGTATACATCATCGACTCTGGGGCGTATCGTCTGACTAAACGCCGGAAGACCAGATCGGTCACTCCCGATAGGGGCGACTGTAGGACACGGCTATTAACCTCAACCGAGCCGATTTTGAGGGGGGTTTTTAGTTTCTCTCTCTGTTTTAGGGGTAAAGTCGTTATTTCCCGTAGTTTTGCCATTGGCTGACCCTAGCGATCGCTGGTATGTTCTAATTCTAAAATTTAATCCTCAATGCTAGCCCACGACGGAGCGCCATACTCCCACTAAAACTCCCTGGATCTCGACGTTTTTTGCCTCTACTTTAATTGGCTCGTATTTTTGATTGGCTGGCTTGAGGGTAACTTTTTCTTGCTCTTGATAAAAATGTTTGAGAGTCGTACCGTGTCCGGTAACCCGCGCCGCGACAATATCGCCGTTTTTGACTTCCGTCGTATCCCCTAAAGAGCGCATAACGGCATAGTCTCCTTCATTAATCAGGGCTTCAATCATGCTATCTCCCACTACCCGCAACACATAACAGTCGGCTTGCGAAAATAAATCTCCTAGATCGAGCCGACTTTGCTCGTCATTAAACGGTTCGACTAATCCCCCCGCCGCAATTTCTCCCGCGATCGCCAGCCCTTTTTCCGGCTGGTGTAAAATTCTAATTGTTCTGGCTTTGCCGTCAATCCAGTCGATATAACCTTTGTTCCGCAGTCTTTCTAATCTACTCTGGACAGGAGCGGGCGATCGCAAATTCATCGCTTTCATCATCTGCCGAATTGAGGGGGCATGCTGGGTAGACTTAATATATTCGACTAGCCAATCATAAAGTTCTTTTTGAGCGGGAGTTAGACTTTCCATGACTTTTATCTCAAGTTATGTTGTTGAGGACAGAGGACTACAAGACTACAGTGCCGATCGAACTCCCTCTGTCGATTCAGAACATAGGTACTAAAATATTAGAAGATATTGACCCCCGACAAGTCAAGTCCCCGCTAGAGAAGGGGTATCCTCGACTAAATTTGGGAGCGATCGCCGACCCTGGTATCGGGCTCAGCTGTTTGTTTGGATTGCAAATAGAGAAACATCGCCCAAGAATCGAGAGCGTCGCGATCGAGTTGTAGATTGTCCATCTCCGTCCGGGTAACTTGCAGGCAGTATTTGAGTAGTTTGGCCTCCGCCGCTATCTGTTGATATGGCTGCCTTATATCCAGCCTTGCTGTTTCTTGAAGCTGTGTCTCAATCGCCGACCAAGGTTTATCTTCTCCTGGTGAATCGGTCACGATTTTATCACTGACTTCTTTTGCCAAGCCAGACGCCACAATTCCGGCGGGAAGCACGAATACGCCAATGCCAAAACAGGCTAAAGCCGCTCCCAGGAGTTTGCCCAGCACCGTCACCGGATAGATATCCCCATAGCCCACGGTAGTTAGAGTGACTACCCCCCACCACATAGCCGCAGGAATGCTAGAAAAAACATCCGGCTGGGCATCATGTTCGGCAAAAAACATCAGGCTAGAGGCAATAATCAGCAGAAAAGAAATGATCGACAGGGTAACTAATAATTCTTCTTTCTGGCTAATCACTACCCTAACGAGAGAACGAACCGACTTAGAATGTCTACCAATTTTCAGAATCCGGGCTAATCTCAATAACCTTAGGGTTTTTAAGAAGGCCAGATGATGAAACACTAACAGGAGATAAAAAGGAAAGGTCGAGATAAAGTCAATAATTGCCATCGGCGTAACGGCGTAGCGGAATCTACCCCAGACGGGATGGCGAAATTTGCGCTTAATGGTACACAGCCATAAACGCAATCCATATTCAACGGTAAAAATGACGGTAGAGACAATGGCAATGCTTTTGAACAACCAGTAATAATTTTGATTGAGTGGTTGGGAAGTTTCTAAAATAAAGGCACTAATATCGAGAATAATCAGGATTGATAGCAGCAGTCGCTCTAATTTTCCCCACCAACCGCTGTAATTTTCTGCCTCTATAATATGGTATAGCTGATGTCTAAATGCTTTTCGTTTCATTTTGACTCAAGACCCCCTGGT
>JBCBIN010000272.1:0-5766 GCA_038524555.1 Cyanobacteria bacterium J06623_7
TTGAACGTATTGTGCCCGATAGTCCATAACGCGAGGGGCAATCATCAATCATTTTTGTGGGGTGTGGTTTCTTAATTGGCCTGGGGCTGTCATAGTCTGGGTACTTGAGGAACGCACCTCATTTTTTGCTGTTTATTTAACTGAAAACGGCTGTCAAATCTAGCCCCTGACTGGTAATCGATCTGTCGGCGTCGAGCGATCGCTAAAATTGCTGATAATTACTTAACCTTTAATCTTGTCTCTTTCCGCACCGCTTTTTGTGCGATAATTCATAAAAGAAAAATATTTTAATATTTGCTTAATATAAAGCAATGAATAAGCCAGCTAAAGAAGAACAAGTAGTACCAGAAGAGTCTTTACCCCAGGGAGAGGCAATATCGAGAGAAAAAACTCTGGCGGAACAAGCACCACCAAGCTTTGAGTGTCGCTCTTGCGGCTATACTTATGTCCCGTCGAAAGGAGACAACCAAGGAAATATTTCTGCGGGAACTCGCTTTACAGAATTACCCAATGATTGGCGTTGTCCTGTCTGCGGTGTCAGAAAAACCCAATTTATCAATATTGGCGCTCAAGACGCACCTTCAGGATTTGCCGAAAACTTAGATTACGGTCTCGGCATCAATCGTTTAACTCCCAGTCAAAAAAATATCTTGATTTTTGGCGCTTTGGGTCTGGGCTTTGTCTTTTTCCTCAGTCTATACGGTCTAAATTAGCATTAGGCTGTCTTAGAGTACGCAAACACATCTCTAGCTAGAGTTTTAGTTAAGTCCTCCTAAGTCAAACATTGCTTTTATCAACGGTCAGGCAAATTCCGTCCCGCGCACTGTAATCCATAGCTCGGACGAAGACCCTAAACTGCTCCCATCAGTCACAAAAACGTTTATGAATTCATTGATTAAAAAATTAAAGCAAGTAGGTATCTTATTTGCTCTCTGTATATTTTGTGTTAGCTGTAGTCGAGTTCCCTCTACTATTACTAATCCCTGGAAGATTCTCTCTCTCCCTTCCGAAGCAATTTTTTCCGATGTAGCTTTCACCAGTAATTCAGAGCGAGGTTGGCTGGTAGGAACTCAAGCAACTTTGTTTGAAACCACCGACGGCGGTGAAACCTGGACTCAACAGTCCCTAGATTTAGGCGAAGAAAAAGTTACTTTAGAATCCATTAGCTTTGATGATGACGAAGGTTGGATTGTCGGTCAGCCCTCAATTCTGCTCCACACCGAAAACGGCGGAGATAGCTGGTCTCGCATTCCCCTAAGCACCAAGCTGCCGGGCTCTCCTCTAGATGTTATTGCCCTAGCACCATCCACGGCGGAAATGGTTACGAATCTGGGCGCGATATATAAAACCGAAGACGGTGGTAAAAACTGGAAAGCCCTAGTAGAAGGTTCTGTGGGGGTAGCGAGAAATATTCATCGTTCCAATGATGGTAGATACGTCGCCGTTTCGGCTAAGGGAAATTTCTTCTCTACTTGGGAACCTGGTTCGGCGGACTGGACACCCCATCAACGTACTTCCTCCCGTCGTTTACAAAACATGGGTTTCAACCAGGATGGTAGCCTGTGGCTGCTGGCCCGTGGCGGACAAGTACAGTTTAGCGACACCGAAGATTATGATGAGTGGGGCGAACCTATTTATCCTGAGTTCTCTTCTAGCTGGGGTTTTCTGGATGTGGGCTACCGCACTCCCGAAGAGATCTGGTTGGCAGGAGGAAGTGCTAATCTATTAGTAAGTCCCGATGGCGGTGAAAGCTGGTCTAAAGACCGCGATGTAGAGAATGCACCCTCTAATTTTTACAAGATAGTCTTCTTCTCTCCCGAAAAAGGTTTTATTTTGGGCGAACGAGGAACATTATTGAAATATGTACCCGAAGCTGGTGCTGCTGCTTAGTTACTAATCTTAGTTGTAGGCGGTCACCCTTGTTTCGTATTATGTAAACAGAACTTTAAAACTTTTAACAAGGAGAAACAAATTATGGCAGGTGATACTGGCGAACGTCCGTTTTCTGACATTATTACTAGTGTTCGCTACTGGGTAATCCATAGCGTTACTATCCCGATGCTGTTTGTAGCTGGGTGGTTATTTGTCAGTACTGGACTCGCATACGACGCATTCGGAACTCCCCGTCCTAACGAGTACTTTACTCAAGAGCGGATTGAGGTTCCCGTAATTAGCGATCGCTTTGATGCCAAAGAGCAAATCAAAGAATTCAATCAATAAACTATCGTAACTTAGGGCTTATTTAAAGGCGGTCAATCGCCTGAGTCTGACCGAGCAATTGACAATCGTAAGTAATAAAATATGACAAGCAACAGTCCAAATCAACCCATTTCTTATCCCATCTTTACCGTAAGATGGTTGGCAATTCACACCCTGGCAGTTCCCACTGTCTTTTTCCTTGGTGCGATCGCTTCTATGCAGTTTATTCAAAGATAACCGTAAATATTAACCATGGACAAGAATCCCAATTCAAATAGACAGCCGGTAGAGTTAAATCGTACTTCACTATATTTAGGTCTACTTTTAATTGCCGTTTTAGGAATCTTATTCTCTAGTTACTTCTTTAACTAAAGGAATTCTGTTTTCGTCGATTTAAACTTTAACAAGCGAGAGGATTAAGAAAAATGTTTGCAGAAGGAAGAATTCCCTTGTGGATTGTCGCCACAGTAGCTGGCATGGGTGTGATTGCCGTAGTTGGCGTATTTTTCTACGGCGCGTATGCTGGAGTTGGTTCGGGTATGTAGACTCGAATTTTACCCAGTGTAAAATCAACTAGGAATTAATTGAGACCGCTTCGTATGAGTTACGGAGCGGTTTTATCCTTTGTGGAATACTCTAATCTTTCTTTTAAATCAATTTTGCTGGGGTGCTTATCGATTTAATTCCAGAGCATGTTCTTTCAGAACTTCTAAAGGTAGAAATTCAAGCATAGATTCGTGAGTCGCCTCTAGGTTTATCGGTGGGGCAAAACCAGCATCCAAAGCTTCTTTCCAACGGAGGGCGCAGAGACACCAACAGTCTCCCGGTTGTAAACCCGGAAAGTTATACATGGGCATTGGTGTACTGAGGTCGTTTCCCTGTTGTTTGCTGAAGGTCAAAAACTTAGCCGTAACTTCGGCACAGACAATATGGACGCCGCGATCTTCTGGCCCCGTATCGCACTTGCCGTTACGATAGAATCCTGTCATGGGAGCAGTGCAGCAGACTTTTAAATCTCCACCTAAAACGTTCTTTGCATTCATGCTTAAATTCTGTCATCCATGTATAGCTATAGCTAAATTTTAACTAAAATCAGACCCAAAAAACGCCCGCTGGTGCGAGCGTCGGCACTTTCAGCCGTTTTCAGTTGAATGGACTACGTTTTAAACTAGATAGCTCCCAGCTATAAGCCATAAGCTATAAGCCTTAAGCTTTTTTATGTTAGTCCTGTTTTTAGACTCTACTCATATGTGACTGAAAGAAATGCTTTGGGGAAAAGCATTTAAACACCTCGATGAGAGAAATCTATTCTCCTGCTTTGGCAATCACTTCTTGCAGGACAGGGGAGAGGTTTTCATTGAGCTTACCCGCCCGAATAAACTCGGCATAAGTATCGGCTTCGATATCCAAAAGCTGCTCGTTTAGCTGCTCCATGGTTAAGGCTCTAAGGTTATCGTGTTCCCGCTGCATGGTTTTAATTTTATCTTCGATATTTTGTAGCTGTCCCTTAACCAGTCCTTGTTGATAGCGATAGTATTCGGGGTCAATTTCCGCCGTTAGCTCGTTGTTATCGAGATAGCTTAAAACCCTAGTCATCGCTACTTTGCGAGCGAGTAATTCTGAATATTCCTGACGTAGAGGCTGGTCGCCAATTAAATTTAGAGTATTCAACAGCCATTTTGTACTCAGTCCCTGAACTAGCAGGGTAAACAGCACCACACCAAAAACCGTGTCAATGATATCTTGCCGACCCGCCAGCACAACGGGAACGCTTAACGCCACGGCGATCGAGACGGAACCACGTAGACCACCCCACCAGAGTACGGTTTGCTCTCGTAGATTAGTTTGGGTTTGACTGATGAGATTGCTCAAATTACCCAAGCCGAAAATGACGATCGCTCTAGTTACGAGTACGGCGGCGATCGCAACAATAATTAGATCGAAGTTATTTTGCAAACTGGCAAAGTTAATCTGGTCGCCAATTAACAAAAAGACGATGGAGTTGACAAAAAAGGCTAAAAAGTCCCAGAACTCCGACACCAACAATCTCGTACGGGGATTCATGCCAATGCGCGAACCAAAGTTGCCCAAAATAATGCCGACGGTCACCACGCCAATAACTCCCGAACCACCCAACTCTTCCGTAATGAGATAGGTACCATAGGCAGAAACTAAGGTTAAGGACTGTTCCACTAAGGGCAGATCGAATCTTTGGGTGAGGTAAGAAATCCCAAAGCCAATTAGGCTACCGACCCCCAAACCAATGCCCACAAAGGTTAGAAAGCGCACCGTAATCAGAGAAATCCCAAACTCATCACCCCCCAAGGGAAGATTAACCAGCAGCAAAAAAGCAACTACCGCCACACCATCGTTAAACAAACTTTCCCCTTCCATCAAGATCGTCAGACGCTTGCTCGCACCCAATTCCCGAAATAGAGCCACTACCGAAACCGGATCGGTAGCCGACAGGCTGGCTCCCACTAATAGAGCTGTAGGCAAAGACATGTCGGTAAAGTAGCTCAGGGGAAACGCGACCCCGACGACGGAAATAACCACGCCAAGAACGGCAAATAAGCTGACGGGAACTAAACTATCTTTGAGGCTACGCCAGCGTATATTCCAAGCCGCTTCAAACAGTAATGGTGGGAGAAAAATTTCGAGAATCAATTCTGGCGACAGGTTGACCAGACGAATATCAACAAACGCCAGACCCAACCCGACAATTACCAGCAGCAAAGTATAGGGGATTTGTCTAAACCAGCTAAAAATACGCGAAATTGTCGCCACGCTGAGGGACACAGAAAGCACGATTAAAAACTGCTCTAGGTTTCCCTTAATCGATACTTCCGCCATACCGGGTTCGATCGCAAAAAAAATTGTTTCCATAAAGTAACTTGTATAGATCTAGTTTATAAACTGCACTGTCAAGACTTGTCATCTCGGAGAGGAAAATTGGTCTGAGTAATTCGCTCTTAAACTTCCTTGTTAATCATGACGTAGATTTTAGTTACGATCGCTAATATAGGTCATTCCCAATAAAAATTATCGCTACCAAAACACTATCTTCAGTTTCCTAGTCCCTAGTCCTCAATCTCTAGTCCCTGATTCCTCGAACTAATAAATGATGATGACACGGAAATTAATTGGAACGACTATTAGGTTAGATCTATACCTCGATTAAATCTCTTTAGGATTACCTAAGCGCCTTATATCCGAAAAATAACCGTCTCTACCCCACTTTTTCCCCGCCCAGAGGCTTTTTTACTATCTAAGACTGAATGTTAAACCTAATTGTTAATTGCTTGAGACCAAAAAAATATCATCATATCGCTTTTTTTGAGCGTATTTTACCGAGCTAAATTGTTAAAGACAGATCGGAGGTAGAGCTAATTAATCGAGCTTTGAGGGAGAGATATTGGTGCGAGAAGAAATCTACTTTACAAACTATTCAAGAGTTTGTGTGTAATCATTTTTTTTGCCACCGATCCATTAAAATAATTTGGCATATAAGTTTTAAAGGCGTTGGTCATTAAGCAATATCGCACGATAGGCTATTTCTTGTAGCTC
>JBCBIN010000273.1:0-5259 GCA_038524555.1 Cyanobacteria bacterium J06623_7
TACTTATTACATTACTGGGATGCACTCATATAAATGCTTGCTTTAGTTAAGAGCAACGCAAGTATTAATCAGTATCAATTTATTATCTCTGTTAGCTAGATGAGGATAGGATTATGAATAAAACTGAGCCGAAACCATTTACCAAAGAAGGATGGTCTATTCACGTGTACGATCGAGATCGCCACTTACGGTTTATTTTGGAACCTTCCCATGCCTGGGCGTTCGGCTGGGGTATTGGTGCGGGTCTATTGGCGGCAATTGTCGGCTACACGCTTTACAGCAAGTCCTATCGTACCCCAGACAATATCGAGCAGAGCAATAATTTAACGCCACTGTCCGAAATCGCTTCTGAGAAAAGGTTACAGCCTAATATTAATGGCTCATTTCCTGTCGGCATAGACTAATTAAAATCATAATTAGCTATAGATTATTTTTTTAGCATAATCAAATTTTATCTTTTGGATAAAAAAGTTGTGTACCTCAACCTCTTCTGATTTAATCCTTCGCGAGATAGACTTAAGTCAATAGAAATAGAAATAGTATTGACTTTAATCTATCTATTGACTTCTAAAAATTAATTGAGGAGGTATTTTAAAATGGATTTTTTCTCCGAATTATTGACGCTCTTTCTAGGAAAGTTGCAGTCTCCAACCCTAGGATTTCTCATTGGCGGAATGGTTGTCGCCGCCGTTAATAGCCGACTACAAATCCCGGATCCAATCTATAAATTTATCGTCTTCATGCTGTTAATTAAAGTTGGTTTGAGTGGGGGGATTGCGATCCGTAATGCCAACCTAGCAGAAATGCTGTTGCCGGCAGTGTTCGCTATGGTAGTAGGAATTTTAATCGTATTTATTGGGCGTTATACTCTGGCTAAGTTGCCAAATGTTAAAACTTTAGATGCGATCGCCACCGCCGGTTTATTTGGTGCCGTCAGTGGTTCTACTCTAGCTGCTGCCTTGACCCTGCTCGAATCGGAACAAATTACCTATGAGCCTTGGGCTGCCGCACTCTATCCTTTTATGGACATTCCTGCTTTGGTAACGGCAATTGTCTTGGCTAGTGTCTATAGCCGCAACAAGCGTAGTCTGGCTAAGGAAAAACAGGGCCAGCAAGAATATCTCAGTAAGCAGCCCGTTGCAGTTGGGGGAGGATATCCGCGAGAACAGCGCATTACTGCCGTAGGCTATCCGAGAAAGTCTGAAGAAACGAAAAGCCCACGGGTTAAAATTTGGCCTATCGTCAAAGAAAGTCTTCAGGGTTCTGCTTTAAGCGCACTACTGCTCGGGCTGGCTTTGGGCATACTAACTCGACCCGAAAGTGTTTATGAGAGCTTCTTCGACCCGCTCTTTCGTGGTTTACTATCAATTTTAATGCTAGTTATGGGAATGGAAGCGGCAGCCAGAATTGGCGAGCTACGTAAGGTAGGTCAATGGTATGCCATCTATGCTTTCATCGCTCCTCTACTACATGGATTAATTGCTTTTGGCTTTGGTATGATTGCCCATAATGTTACGGGCTTCAGTCCTGGTGGAGTAGTTATCCTCGCCGTTATTGCCGCTTCTAGTTCGGATATTTCCGGGCCACCTACTTTACGAGCCGGTATCCCCTCAGCTAATCCCTCTGCCTATATCGGTTCCTCCACCGCTGTCGGTACGCCAGTTGCCCTCGCTATCGGCATCCCGCTATATATCGGGTTGGCACAAACCTTGATGGGTGGCTGATCTAGGATAAGTCGCAGTTTGGCGGTCTATAAATCGAATCAAGCCCATCACCTACAGTGAGTCTTTTGACTGAGTTTATATACAAATTTAATTAATACGCATTTGAGGAGGTACAGGATATGACCCAGAAAGCTAGCAAGCTCATTATTGTCACGGAAAAACTGTTATTTAAAAAGATCGTTAAAATCATTGATGGAGCTGAAGCAACCGGTTATACAGTGGTACCGGCTGGAGGGAAAGGAAACCGCAACCTACCCTCGTCGGGGCAACCCACAGTTTCTTCCGATAATTTCTCGAATATCAAATTTGAGGTGCTGACTCCCAGTCGAGATATGGCGGTTAAGATTGCGGATGAGATCGCCGGAGAGTTTTTTGATGATTATTCGGGCATTGCCTATCTCTGTAACGAGATTGAGGTATTACATGCCCACAGTTTCTGATTCACGGCTACTCTCTGTATCATTTAAAGCTTGGCGAGTGCGCTTTTTGTACTAACCCACAATTGCTGGCGCTGCTAACAATTAACTGGCAACAATAATACTTATGCCGAACTGTTGTTGTTTTGATGGGGATGAAAATAATTGTAAATCTCCCGAGCTAATCCCGGCCCAATACCCGGTGCTTCCGTCAGCTTCGCCACTGTTGCCTCACGTATGTAATCGATGGAGTGGAAATGAGCTAGTAGTTGTTTCTGGCGATGGAAACCCAGACCAGGAATTTCGGCTAAACGCGATCGCCGGCTGCTTTTGAGTCTTTGTTGGCGATGGAAACTAACGGCAAAGCGATGGGACTCATCCCGTACCCTTCTGAGTAGCTGTACTCCCGGCTGTTCGGGATCTGTATCTAAAGGTTGGGACTCTCCAGGCAAGAATATTTCTTCTCGCTTCTTGGCCAAACTAACTACTTTGACCACATCTAATAACTCTAATTCTTGTAATACTGCTACCACGGACGATAGCTGCCCTCTCCCGCCGTCAATCATCAGTAGATCGGGAAAATCTTGTTTTTCTCCGGTCTGGTGCTTAAACTCGTCCCAAGGAATATTTTGTGATGCGGCGTCTCGCTTATATTTACGAAAACGCCTACCGAGTACCTCAGCCATACTGGCAAAATCATCAGAGCGCCCTACCCGAATATCGGGATTTTTAATTTTATAGTGACGATAATGTTGTTTGGCAGGAACCCCATCGACAAACACAACCTGAGATGCGACGGCATTAGAACCTTGAATGTGAGAAATATCGTAACCTTCAATGCGCTTGGGTAATTCAGTTAGATCGAGTATGTTTGCCAGATCTTGTAAGGCTTGAGTATTGCGATCGCTTGCTCTTTGAGTCCTTTCTAGCTCATAGGTGGCGTTACGTTCTACCAGTTCAATCAGTTCCGCTTTTATTTGTCTCTGGGGATTGACCAAGCTAACTTTGCGACCTTTTTTCGTGCTCAGCCAGTCCGCTAAGATTTCCGGCTCAGGTAGTTCGTGCTGTACCAAAATTTCTGTGGGAATTTCCACCGGTTCGACGGTAGCAAAATGTTCTTCTAAAACCTTCTGTAAAATTGCGCCCGGAGTTCCCGAACTAGCATCGGCAAAAAAGCCTAAACGCCCTACGAGTTTACCCGCACGAATTTGAAACAGCTGAATACAGCAATGTTTGTCATCTGCCGCCAGAGCGATCGCATCGCGAGAAACGGTATCGTCGGGAAGGGATACTTTTTGGTCGGCGTTGAGGTTGTGTAGGGCTTTAATTTGGTCGCGATATTGTGCTGCTTTTTCAAAATCCAGTCTTTCGACTGCCTTGTCCATCTTGTGCCTGATACTCACCACAAGTTCGTCACTTCGACCCTGGAAGACCATGGCTACCTTTTGTACGATCTGCTTATAGTCATCGGGAGTAATCATCGATTGGCAGACCCCAGGACATCGACCCATATCATAATTGAGGCAAGGACGGTCTTTAAATAGGGGCTTACGCCGCTGACGCAGGGGAAAAACTCGCTTAATTATGTGTAGAGTGTAGCGGAGCAAACGAGTATCGACATAGGGCCCATAATAGCGATCTCGTTTTTGGGTTGCCCGCCGCTTGCGAGTAATAAAAATCCGGGGATAATCTTCCGACCAGGTGATACAGATATAGGGATACTTTTTATCATCTTTAAGCAGTACATTATAGTGAGGCTGATGTTTTTTAATCAGATTTGCCTCTAATGCCAGAGCTTCCGCTTCCGTATCGGTCACGATGAACTCAATCTCTGCTACCTGCCGCACCATCATGGCAATGCGATCGCTCAGTTTTTGGGCCGGACGAAAATAAGACCGGACTCGCGATCGTAATTTTTTAGACTTGCCAATATATAAAATATCGCCATTACTGCTACGCATAAAATAGACTCCTGGTTCGGGGGGAATCTCTTTGAGACGGGCTTCGAGACGCTCTGGCTGTTTTAATAAAGTTTTGGCTGCGGTCGATATACTCATAGTTTTAATCAGCTTTAAGCCTTAAGCCTGAAGCCTGAAGCTCTAAGTTTAGTTTAATTGCCTCCTATAGTGATGATAGAGAATTTTTGATTCGGCAGGGAAAAAGCGAGAAGTAGAAAGTGAGAAGATAAGATACTAATAATTAGTTCTAAAAGATAAGCTTCGCCAATAATTCAGTAATCATGCCCATCGCCCCAGACCAATACCTCTCCCCAGAAGAATCTGCCGATATCGATGCGGCGCTACTTTCTTCTAGCGAAAAGTTTCTGACTCGCCTGACAATTTCTTCGCAAAGATTGTTAAAAGCGATCGCTCAAGACTATGAAACAGATGTCGGTACCTTGACCCACACCCAGATTATTCAGTGGTTTGAAAACGATAGTAAGGCCAAACGCGAACGAGGAGATGATGCGGGTAATTTACAGTGGTAGATATTGAGTAGTGGATATTTAGATTAAATCTATTCTCATTAAAACAACAAATTTAATACAGTTTGTAGGAAATATAGGTGTTAGTTTGTCGGTTAAGATAATAGCTCCTCATCAACATCAAAACGCCGATAATCAAGCGGATGGGGTAAATAAGGGTCGATCTGGTTTGCGCTCATAATTCTGTGCCATTTCCTGGCATCGTGCCAATATCGTAAACAAATAGGGCGATCGCCATGCCATCTCAAACTCAATTTGCCGCCTCCTGTTATAGATTGCTTACTTCTAGTCATGATGAGCAAAGGAGAATCTACTACCTCAACAGCATTAGCCCCCCAAATAAGTTTAATTCTGTTGATATATTCTGTGTCAGCAATGGCTCTAACTGCGTCAAAAAAACCAATAGTTTTAAACACAGGATCCCGTTTGATACACAAAGTTATGTGAGCTAAATTTAATGGCTTTTCGGGTTTAAATTCAATGTTGCTCTCTTGGTCGATGCGTATAAAACCAGAAGCTACTGCTTTTAAACCAGGATTTTGGAGGATTTTAATCTGAGCTTCTAATAGTTGCGGATGACTCCAATCATCAGAGTCTTTAAAAGTAATATATTTACCCTGGGTATGTAGTAATC
>JBCBIN010000273.1:5269-5751 GCA_038524555.1 Cyanobacteria bacterium J06623_7
AAGTACCAACATTTTTAGGCATTTTCAAAAGTTTAATTCTTTGGTCTTGAGCTGCAAATTCTTGTAACCATTGCCAAGTTTCATCTGAACCACCATCATCGACAATAATCAACTCTAGATTGCTGTAGGTTTGATTCAGCACAGATTTAATTGATATAGACAGTAGCTCATCTCTTTGATAGTGAGTCATAACAACACTAACCATCTCTTCAGACACAATTTTGTATTTTGGAGCGCATTGAATTTGAGATATATTTAATTCACATTTATCTCCTGTAGAGATTATTGGTTCAAAGCCATCTGCAATATAGATTTGATTTAGCTGTTTCAAGGACGATTCATATTGTCCATCATTTCTTAATAATTGAACTCGATAAATTTTTGCTAGCTTATCCGAAAAATGCTCTTTTAAATAGTCATCAATTACTGCTAGAGCAGATTTATGCTTGCCTACTGCTGATAAAGTCAGAGCCTTGTACAAC
>JBCBIN010000274.1:0-5743 GCA_038524555.1 Cyanobacteria bacterium J06623_7
TCAAAGGCTTGAGAATATTTCCCAAACGAGTTTGTTGTGACATAAATCAAATAGTGATGTAATATCGGTTTTATTCGTAATCTTCTGTAATATTATAGAGTAATAGTCATCATAATTAATATTTACTTATGGAACCCGCAATATTTCTTGGTGTTAGCCTGGGAACTGTCCTAGTTGCCATCACTGGTTACTCTATTTACACTGCTTTTGGTCCTCCTTCAGCGGATTTAGGCGATCCTTTTGAAGATCACGAAGACTAAACATTAAGCATTTAGCATTAAACATTTAATAAATTGAGTTACAAAGTCAGGGGCGCATATTTCTACTCCTGACTTTTTACTTTTAGTGATGACTCGCTCTAATTTTGCTTGGCAAGCCAGTTAAGGATTTGCGTGTTAACGGCGCTAGGGTTTTCGTCGTGGGGACAGTGACCGGCATTAGCAATAATCTCAAACTCCACATCGGGATTTTTCGCTGCGAGGTCTTGATATATTTTGGCTCCAGCTACGGGTGTCCAAGGGTCTTTTTCGCCCCAAATTACCAATAAAGGTCGGTCTAAATTAGGCAATAGTTCCCCGGGAGTTTTTCCAGCAGGGGCGGTGAGGACTGAAGCAAAAACCTGTTGCGCCCCAGGGTCACATGAAGGCTGATAGAGCATTTCTACCAGTTCATCCGTTACGGCACGGCGATCGCAATATACTTGGTAGAGAGTACGACGAATTTGACTCTTGCGGCGAATATTGTTGAAGAGAAAATTGCCGGTTAGAGGTGATTTTACCAGTCGAGCAAATCCACCCATGACTAAACCCAAAATAGGATTGAGGTCGCCCGGACGATGATTTAACCCCCCAGCACAGTTAATTAATACCCCTCCCGCTGAGATCTGGGGATTATCTGTAACTAACATCAATGCCAGTAGAGCGCCGATCGAGTTACCGACAAACACTGCGGGTTCGTTAATAAACTCCTTCCAAAAATCAGTAATTTGTTCCTGCCAAAGTTCCAGGGTGTAGTCTGAGGGTGCTTTATCCGAAGCGCCAAAACCCAGCAAATCGATCGCAAATACCCGATAGCCAGCATCTGCCAAGACGGGAATATTGTATTGCCAATGTCCGATGGACGCACCAAAACCGTGGATTAATAATAAAGGTCTACCTGTCCCCATAACGGTGTAGCGAATTTTATGACCCTGCCAATGCCAATCTAATAGGGGTAGACTATCTTTTGATAACGAATTTATAACCACAGTTTCTATCGCGTTTGAGAAAATTTTTTATATCTTATTAGATTAGATCGTACAAAATTTAGCGGTGGTAATCAATCATTTCCTGGTCGGCTTTCCACCCAGCGATCAAATTGGAGAAGACCTAACAACGCTCTGTGTATTTTACTTGGTAATTTTATCGAGGCAGTCTTGCTCCCAATCTACTTCTCGGCGAGGGAATAATGTCCTATAGCAAAAAGTTTTGCTACCATTTCGGCACGAGAAGAGACTTCAAGTTTGCGAAATATTCTTTTGAGAGCTTGTTTGACAGAATTAATCGTAATCCAGAGCTCGCGACCAATTTCCGCATTAGTTTTTCCCTTGGCAACCAATTCCACAATCTCTAATTCGCGAGGTGTTAAAAGCGTAATGAGATTGTTATGTTGGGCAGATCTTACCGTCGCCGACCAAACCGATAAATGCAAACAGATAGCGCTGAGATCGGCTAAATTTTCGGTACCAAAAGCAGACATCGATTTTTCGCGAGTACAGCCCACCACACCCACTAACTGACCTCGATTAACAATTGGCCCTGCCATTACGTGCCAGTGGTCGGGACGAGGACAAATAAGATTCCAAGCTTTGGGCGAAGTTACCATCTCCTCATGAACCGGGGCATGACGTTCGGCTAGATAACGAGCCACGGGATTATGCTCGACAGATAAGGCAGTTTTGAGCGTATTTTTAAATCTAGAATCGCTTACTAGGCGGTCGAAGAAAAATACCCCCGATCGCGTAGCCGTAAAATACTTACCAATTTGGGGAGCAAGGTGCGATCGCAACTCCGATTCGTTGGTTATTCGATCTATTTCTTTAAATAGAAGCTGTAGGTCAGTCATTTCATTCACCATTTATCATTCACCATTTATTAGTAATTCCAAAGTAAATCTAATAATGTTCAATGCTCAATGTTTAATGCTCGGTTGTCTTGAAGAGTACCCGATCGAGTACTAGGCGCAAAAGATTGTTGTCCCTAGTATAAAAGATAGATTTTATGGGAAATATTCTTAGAAAATAAATTGATGACTGACCCCAAACATTACGTCATTGGCCTCGTAATATACCCTGGCATGACTGCACTAGATATTGTAGGACCACAACAAGTATTTAGCAGTTTGCCTGGTGTCACAATCCATCGCCTCTGGAAAAACTTAGAGGCGATCACCACAGATGACGGCATGAGAATCTTACCCGATACAACCTTTGCCGATTGTCCAACCTTGGATCTAATTTGTGTCGGTGGAGGTCTGGGACAGCCAGCCGTAGTCAGCGATGATGAAGTAATTGATTTCTTTCGCCAGCAAAGTAAGGTCAAATTTATTACCTCTGTCTGTGGCGGTTCGGAATTTTTAGCCAAAGCAGGACTGCTCGAAGGATATCGGGCGGCAACTCATTGGGCAATGCGAGATAAGCTGGCTGAGTTGGGTGTTGAGGTAGGTATGGAAAGAGTAGTAATCGATCGCAATCGTTACACAGGCGGGGGTGTTACCGCCGGAATTGATTTCGCTTTAACGGTTGCTGCTAAACTTTATGGCGAGGAAAAAGCTAAAATTACGCAACTGATGTTGGAATACGACCCGGTCCCACCGTTTGATACTGGTTCGCCTCAAAAAGCGGGGGCAGAACTGGTAAATAAAGCCATTGCTTACGCTACACAAAATCTATTTCAAGACCAGGAGGCTAGTTTATTGTGACAATTCATTCAGCCATCGATCGCGACAAGCCGGCTAAAGACTGGATGAAAACAGGTTTTTATGTGATCGCGATTCTGTTTAATCTCTGTTTGATAGCTCAGTTGTTAACCGTAGGAATCGCCTACTTTAACGATCCAGGTTGGTGGCAGATTCATGTTTGGTTGGTGCGAGGGTATGCTGGACTATCACTAGTCTTATTGGTAGGTTCGGCGATTATACCTTTCTCCCAGCGAATTCGTTCTTTGGCGGCTAGCTTACCAATACTGCTAGGAATACAGTTTTGTAGTATTCACGCTCCGACTCCCCTGCATTTAGAGATACTTCATCCTTTAATTGGATTTACCCTCGTATACGTTTCTTCAACCTTAGTACATCGTGTCTGGGGGAGTATCTCACAGACGACTCTTGAGAGCGATTAGGATATGTCATCATTTAAAGAGAAGAATGCCTAACTATAGTTATCCAGACAGTTTGAGAGATACTCAATGGCTAAGGGAGCATCTCAACGACTTATCTGTACGAATCATTGAAGCCGATATGAATCTAGAAGCCTGCAAGAATGCACATATTCCAGGGGCAGTTTTCTGGAACATATTCACGGATTTGATGAAGCCCGATCTGAGCATGAATTTGGATGCAAAAGCAATCTCAGAGTTACTATCAAGGTCGGGTATCTTACCTGGGACTACGGTAGTCGCCTACGGCAGTAATCTTGCTATAGGAGCAGTTATCTTTTGGCTGCTAAAATACTTCGGGCACGAAAGAGTATATGTTCTCAACGGTGGATACCAAAAGTGGATTGCGGAAGATTCTCCCCTAACCGCAAACTTGAGCAGCTTTGAACCTACTGAATATAAAGTAAGCTCTAGGAAAGATCGCGATTATCGTATTTCGTTATCAGAAGTCCAAGATGCTCTGAATCGACCGGAAGTAGTTGTGCTTGATGTACGCACATCAGCAGAATATAGCGGTAATGTATTCATGGAAAAGCCACCTGAAGGAGACGAACGAGCGGGTTATATTCCCGGTGCTGTTCATCTAGAGCATACACTTGCTCTCAATGAAGATGGTACTTTTAAGTCGGCAGAAGAGCTACACGACCTTTATGGTCGGCAAGGAATTACAAAAGACCAAGAAATTATTCCTTACTGTGCTGTTGGAGGGCGTTCTGGCTTTATCTGGTTTGTGCTGAAGTATCTGTTAGGCTATCCAAATGTCCGCAATTATGACGGTTCATGGAATGAATGGAGTCGACGGCCCGATCTTCCGATTGAATAGACACCAATACAAAGTTGAGAAATAAACTTTTAGCGATCGCCAGTTCTATCGAATCCACTGTTTATTGTTACTTGATGAATCAACACCACAAACGAGCGTTGAGGTAAAGACTGCAAATCAGCTTGATTTAAGAATTGGAAAGGGCGATCGCTCAACTATCTCAACTATCTAAAGGGAGGAGAATATAATAATCCCCCATCACTCCAAAGAGCATTTAAGCCTCGATCCAATTCAAAGGGGCCACCAATATTACGCTCGTACACTTCACTATAGTTGCCTACGTGCCTGACAACTCTGGCGGCAAAATCATTGGGTAATCCCATCTCTTTGCCTAGATTGCCTTCCAAGCCTAAAAAGCGTTTGATTTGGGGGTCTTCGGTTTCGGTGAAGTTATCGATGTTCTCTGAGGTAATTCCCAGTTCTTCTGCCTGAATCATCGCATACATCGCCCATTTAACTACGTCGAACCATTCCGAATCGCCATTAACCGTCACCGGGCCCAAAGGCTCTTTGGATAACACTTCTTCTAATACCTGATGTTCGTCTGGTTTACTCATCGTCGCACGACGTACGACTAGTTGAGAGCGATCGCTAGTAGTTGCCTGACAACGACCCTGTTCGTAGGCGTTATATAGTAAATCATTGTCTTCAAACACTACGGGGGAATAATCTATCCCCAATTTGCGCATGCGATCAGCTATGTTTTGTTCGTGAGTCGTTTGCGACAGCACGCAGACCGATTTTCCGCTGAGATCTTCCAATCTTTCCACATTACTGGCTTTAGACACTAGCAAACCCTGACCGTCGTAAAACGTAGTCGGTGCAAATTCCATCCCGACTGAAGTGTCGCGGCTGAGTGTCCAGGTGGTGTTACGGCTGAGTATATCTACCTCTCCCGACTGTACCGCCAGAAAACGCTCCTGAGTACTCAGATTGCGAAATTCGACTAGACTAGGATCGTTATATAAAGCAGAGGCTACAGCTCGACACAAATCGACATCCATGCCCGAATATTCACCACTTTCATTGACAAAACTAAAGCCAGGTAATTCACCGCTAACACCACAGACTAAATTTCCTCGTTCTAGAACTGTATCCAGACGGCTAAAAACTTTGTCGGTTTCTTCTTGTGTATTTTTATTAGAGGTGCAGCCACCAATTAGCAGCAAAAAAGTAACAGCTAAAGAACTGAGCTTCAAATTAAAGTTTACTGACATAGTGATTACTTACATATAAATGAAAACTTATCTTGGAATTTTTAGTTTAGTTGAACGAACACAATCTGTCCTCTGATTAAAAATTATGTTTTAATTAGCCGATTATCTCTCCAGCTATAGGTTTTGTCGTAAAAATATTCAAACTATCGGTGGCTTAATGTATTCACCACCATTTCGCTGACAAATTGACAATACTAAAAAGATAAACATTTAATATGCCCATAAAACCAGCCTAACTATCATTTATGGCTATTTAAAACATAATTTTTAATCAGAGGACAGATTGTGTT
>JBCBIN010000275.1:0-5737 GCA_038524555.1 Cyanobacteria bacterium J06623_7
ATTTTACCAACCTGCTAGTTGATGAGCTTTAGCTTTTGGTAACTCCTTAATAGCTGGTTTGATTTCTGATCGCGTTTTCATTGCAAGTAAACTTCCCGGCTATGTAGATCGTAGCTCACGTATGTTTGGGAAAGTTACAGTGACTAAATCGCCTTAACTAACAAGAAAAAAGACAGGCGATCGCCGTTCCGGAGCATCTGATTATACTGAACATTAGAGCGAAATGTATCCTTTAGAGTAAAAGTCCCTCGTCGTCTATTTAACTATCTGAGGGAGCTTATTATCTATGGTGATTGATTGGATAAAGTCGAGCTGAGATTAATAGCGTTCTTTAACTTCTGGCGTTATACTGCGCTCTTTTGCTAGCTCTTGCTTGGGCAGAGACTCGATCGCCCGAGTCGTTTTAATCTGCTGTTCTAGTTGTTCGGTAGTCGAAACTAAATTACCCAAGCCATTAATTAGGTCTTTAACGTTTCTCAGAAAGGCAGGATCGCCGGTAAAGGCTTCTAAATCGGAAGTGATTTTCTGGGCGTTATCAAAGGTTACCCTGGCTGAGTCTAGAGTTTGCTGTAGGCTGACTACTCCTGCTTCGCTACCAAAGCTGGCGGTAATGTTTTTGAGGTTATCTGAGGCAACTACTGCATTTGCCGTTAGCTCATTGAGGTTATTGGCTAGTTGTTCGGTATCGGCGGCATCCACCGTGCGATCTATTTTGGCAACTAAGGTTTGCAGGCGATCGCTAGTAGTACTAATACCTTCTAAAGTAGTAGTTAAATTGGATTCGTTTTGGGCGATTAGCTGCTCGACGTTGCTAGTTAATTGATTGACCTGTTCGGCGGTGGTTTGGAAGGCTTTGGCTGTAGCTACCAGTTCGGCGGAAGTACTAGCAACTTCCTGCTGTAGCTCTTTAACTAGTGCGGTGGTGTTTTGGGTCAAGTCGGCTACTTCCGATGCTGCTACTCCCGCATTTTCAACGGTGGAACTTACTTTAGCAACAAATTCGGGTTCCCCATAAGCTCGACTAAAGCGATAAGTATAGGGCAATAAGTCATCTAGGGTAATGCCTTTTTCTCCTTCTAAGCGGCTGTTATCGCAAATTATCTGACTCGAATCACAGCGATCGCCAATGGGACTTAAATTAGCGGCTTCTAGCGGCAGAGAAGATTTAGGAATGATATCGATAAAGGTATCGCCAATTAGACCAGAGCTTCTAGCCATTAAGGTTGCTTCTCGGGGAATGAGCAAATCATCAGAATCGATTTCGATAACCACATCGACCCCATTCGTTCCCGGCTGAATATCATTGACGCGACCAACCTGTAGCCCACGATAGTGGACGGCATCTCCTTCCTGAATCCCGTTGACATCGGGGAAATCAGCCACAATTTTATAGCTGTCTTTGCCGACGGAAAAGCCTCTAATCCAGAGTACTATACCGCCAAATAACAGCACGCCAAATATAATTAGCAAACCTACCGAACCTTCTCTTAAAGTGCGCGCCCGCATACGACTCCCCTTTATTAATTATTAATAGACCTTGAGATTTAGATTTTAGAGATAGACTTTATAGCCAGTGGACTACACTACCCGAATTGGCCCTTCGACACTACCGCTGAAAAACTGTCTGACCAGCGGATTATCGGTGGTATCAATTTCTTCAACTGTGCCAATCCACTGCACCTTACCACCATAGAGAAAAACGATTCGATCTGCCGTTCGGCGAATTGTACTGTGTTGGTGGCTGACCATAATATAGGTACCGCAGCCGCGCACTGTACACTGTAAATCCCGTACCAAATCTTCAATTACCGTCGAGGCGATCGGGTCTAAACCGGCGGTTGGTTCGTCGTATAGCACTATTTCCGGTCTACTTTTAGGATTTTCAGGATTAAAAATAATCGATCTCGCAAAACTGACCCGTTTCCGCATCCCCCCCGATAGTTCGGCGGGAAAACGATTATTCGTCCCCGATAGACCGACCATTTCCAGCTTTTCATTTACCAATTCTTTGATTTTACGACGGCTGAGGTTGGAGTGCTGGTAGAGTAGAAAACCGACATTTTCTTCTACAGTCAGGGAGTCAAATAGCGCAGCCTGTTGAAATACCATGCTAATGCCGATGGGATCGCTTTGGTCTTCAATTAACCCGGTGCGCTTTTCGCCATTAATATAGATTGCCCCCCGGTCGATGGGCATTAACCCCGCAATCATGCGTAAAATCGTCGATTTTCCTGTGCCGGAAGGCCCGATAATTACCAGTGCTTCTTGGGCATCTATCTTTAGATTGACGCGATCAAGAATTACATTATCCCCAAACGATTTGCTGACTCCCCGTAATTCAATTAGCGGTACTCGGGAGTCAGTTTTTTGCTCCTGAGGATTGTCTGTGGTTACTGCCATGGACTCAAACTCGCTTGACTTTGCTGCTCTACTAATTCAGTTTGGCAAAAAAAGCTGAGAATTTACCAAAAGAATCGAGTAGTGGTCTAATTTTACTCCTCAAGTTCTAAACCGAACACGCGAGCGACAGATTTTGAGACTTTGTACCCAGAGTCAATCGATTCTAGAGGGTCTTTCCGCAAGCGATGGCGCAAGCAAAGCACAATGACGCGGCGAATGTCGTCTACGGTTACTTCTGTCCGTCCTTCAAAAGCAGCGATCGCTTTAGCTGCCCGGTTGGTCACAATATCGCCCCTCAAGCCATCTACGTCTAGTTCCGAACAAATCTCGGAGATTTTAACCCGTAGGTCATAATCCATATTGACAGAAGGCAAGAGTTCCTGAGCCTTAACAATCTTGCTCTGTAAATCAGTTTGGGACTCGCTATATTTTTGGCTAAAGTCGTCGGGGTTACCGTCGAACTCTCCTCGCTGTTCCACAATCTGTACTCTTAAATCGGGTTCTTTGACCGTACGAATTTCTGCGTGCATGCCAAAGCGATCTAGAAGTTGGGGACGTAACTCTCCTTCTTCGGGATTTCCCGAACCGACCATGACAAACTGAGCGGGGTGACGAATGGAAATTCCTTCTCTTTCGACGGTGTTCCAACCACCCGCAGCGGAATCGAGCAGTACATCGACTAGGTGGTCGTCGAGGAGGTTAACCTCGTCTACGTAAAGGATTCCCCGGTTGGCTTTGGCTAGTAGTCCTGGTTCAAAAGCTTTTATCCCATCGGAGAGGGCTTTTTCAATATCGATGGTGCCACAAACTCGGTCTTCCGTCGCCCCCAGGGGTAAATCGATCATCTGTACCTTTTTCTTGACCGTTTGGATCTCTTCTCCCCGTTCGAGCTTTTCCTTAATTTCGTCGCTCATGAGGTCGGGGTCTTGTGGATCGCTATTAAAGGGGTCTCCTGCAACCACATCAATTTCTGGGAGCAAATCGGCTAAGGCACGAATTGTGGTCGATTTTCCCGTACCGCGATCGCCCATAATCATCACTCCACCAATTTTGGGATCGATGACGTTGAGCAAAAGAGCCAGTTTCATCTCTTCTTGTCCCACAATAGCCGTGAAGGGAAATACCTGGCGACGAGTTTTAGTCGGAGTGGGGAGTGTTGCAGTCATATTTAATCTTGTTATATCGAACGGGTAAGCTTGAGGTAAATTTTTTTTGATAAGCGTATTTTATTGTCCCATACTTACCTGGAGCTAGGCTAGCTAGGAATTGGGAATGATGATAAAACCGTCTGCCAGATTTCCCAAAACTATATTTTTGGCTATGCCCCAGTACCACCAGTGAGCCGCAACATAGGCACATAGGAGGCTGTCTAACCGGTCTTCGATCGCCTTTAATTCTTTTCCGGTTTGCTTTAGGGCGATCGCCGGAATTTTACTCAGGGAAGATGAGCTTAATCTTGGTTCTAAATGGGGCAGAACTTCAGTAATATAATCCCGCAACTTAATCAACTCCGCACGGCGCTCGGCGATCCGACCTTTTTTATACTTAAGAATTTTGGTCAGTCCAAATAAATTAATCGTGGCGGGATGGGGAAACACCTCAATCTGATATCGACCAGACTGCTGTGACGCGATCGCTGGTGCGTGGTGAAAGTCTCTGGCAACTAAACTCTGGCTAAACCCGGTGGTGCGTGGGGCAAACTTCAAACCCAAATTAGCGGGATAACAGCCGGCATGGTAGCGTCCAAAGTGCTTATGGGTTAACTTGTCACACAGTCGCATCCCCGTAGGATTAGTAATAATTGTCGGTGCATCTACGGCAACTAAACCGGGATTATCTTGAGGGACATGGCGATCGATCCAAGCTAAAATCTTCTCTAGTTCGACAATCGTCGTTAGTTCGCTAATTTCTAGCTGGCTATCTTGCCAAGTCATGCAGCATAAACCACTGGCACCGGAAGACCATCCCAGGTCAACTCCAATAAACTTCATTATTTACTTTCTGCTTAGTGTTAACTATCTTCGTTCAAAGATTATCCGTTATCGGCTTCCCAGAAACGTGAATTTTTGTGGGTTATTACGGGAGATAATTATTACGGTCTTCAACTTCAATTTGACTGTGAGAAAAGAATGTCTGCGGCAGTATCCATTATTATTCCCGTTTTAAATGAATCTAGCTGTCTGCAAAAAACTTTAGATAGTTTGAGTTTGCTCAAACCAGCGGCGCGAGAAATAATAGTTGTGGATGGAGGCAGTCGAGATAATACAGTAGAGATTGCTCGTCAGGCTAATCTGACCGTTTTTATATCCCCTCAAGCTGGTCGTTCGATCCAGATGAACCTGGGGGCAAAAGCTGCAACCAGCAAATATCTCTGTTTTGTTCACGCTGATACCCTCGTCCCCCCAGATTTAGTTGCCGTTATTGATAAAACTTTGGGCGATCGCGCGATCGCCGTCGGCGGCTTTGTTTCCATTATGCAGGGGACAACCCAAACGCGCTGGGGCACTTCTCTACATAACTACTTAAAAACCTATTACGGGGCAATTATCTTTCGACCTCACTTATTTATTAAGGGGTTAAAAATTCTGTTTGGCGACCAGGTAATGTTTTGTCGTCGCGATGATTTTATGGACTGTGGTGGCTTCGATCCGGAATTACCCATCATGGAAGATGCCGAATTATGTATGAGATTAGTCCGATACGGCAGAATTAAGCTGGTAAACCGTTTTGTTTATTCTAGCGATCGCCGTGCAGCTAAATGGGGTGCTGTTAAAGCTAATTTAATTTACCTCTATATCGGTTGCTTATGGGGCATGGGAGTCTCTGCTACCCATCTCAAGCAATTTTACGATGATATCCGCTAGCTGTGTCTTTACAGTATTAACTGATGTTGCATGCCGATCAATTTTCTGCGACTGGGAAAAGGTTAAAGGGAAAGGGTTAAAAGGTTATTCGCTCGGTCTTAATTCATACCTAATGTAAGTCAAGAAAAAGCAACATCGATCGCGAGCAAAAAAAAAGAGGGGTAAACACCCCCCGAAACTAATACACCCCAACCAAAAGCCGGAGTTTAAATGAAATTACATATCCTTAGCTACTAATTCAGCTAAGTCAACAACACGTTGGGAATAACCCCATTCATTATCATACCAAGCAACAATTTTCACCATATCGCCATCGAGGACTAAAGTTAGCTGTCCATCAACGGTAGAAGACACGTCAGTACCCTTGAAGTCGGAAGAAACAAGAGGTAAGTCCGTGTAGCCCAAAATTCCTTTCATCGAACCTTCTGTAGCTTTTTTCAGTACTTCGTTAACTTCTTCGGCGATGGTTTTCT
>JBCBIN010000276.1:0-5665 GCA_038524555.1 Cyanobacteria bacterium J06623_7
AGAAAATAGAGATTTTAATTCGGTAGGTACGTTTGGGTAGATTTGTCATAAGCTCTGGACTATCTATAGATTGACGATAAATCAGCTAACCTTCTTCCGAAACGATCTCGAATTTCGCAACGCAAATCAGGAGACAATCTATGTCAATCTATGTCGGCAACCTTAACTATGAGGTCACTAAAGAAGATCTTACGACTGTTTTTGAAGAATACGGTACCGTATCGAGAGTTTCTCTACCTTCTGATCGCGAAACCGGCCGTCCGCGAGGATTTGGTTTTGTAGAAATGAGTAGTGAAGACGAGGAAACTAAAGCAATTGAAAGCCTCGATGGTGCAGAATGGATGGGAAGAGAACTAAGAGTTAATAAAGCTAGACCACGTGAAAATAATCGCGGTGGCGGCAATCGTAGTTTTGAAGGTTCTTCGCGCAACTATTAAGCATTTATTTTTTTCGCTCGATATTTGTCTAGCATCATCCAGTTAATAGCCGATTGGCAGTTATCTTCGGTATGCAAAGCCTCGACTCAATCTCTGTTTCTGATGAGACATTGGTTTGGTAGAGGTTATTTTTATGTCTCTAAATTTGTATCTTTGGGAAAAGGTAATATTTCAAGATGCTCACCACTTAACCAGCGAGTATTTAGGGGACAAGCATCTTAGCTTGTTCTACCCATTGTTTGACTAGTGCTACCGGCGGAATTAAATCTTTTCTGCGGGATGTGGCTATTTGCAAGCGAGAGACCTGAAGATGTAGTTGAGGAAAGGAAGTTTCAGCAAGTTGAGCAACAGAGATAACTCCGGCATGAAGCAGTAAACCAGAATATTGACTGCCAACACTAGGAATCCTGCCTAAATCTGCCAGAGCAATCCATTTATCGATTTGTTTCTGGCTGAGTCTGAGTTTATGGCTTAATTCTATCTTGGCTTTTAAAGTTACCGTTCGCTGTAGCAAGTCTCCCGTGGTCTGAATTCCCTGGGCTTGGAATAATTTTTGTTCCCTCGCGGGCAATCCTGGCATGAGTTCGAGAGACCAATATTGTGACTGCATGACTAATAGTGATTAATAATTCAATAATCGATATTGATAACAATTAAATTTACCCAAGAGGCTTTAATTTAAGACAAAAAAATATTCTCGACTATAGCGATGGAGGATAGTCGAGCGGGAATTATTTATACTAAATTATTACTAATCAAATAGTACTAATTAATAAATATCTTCATGGTTATGCTGACTGCGGCGAGCGAACAATTCCTAACTCGTGCTTTGAAACAAAGAAGGGTAAAACTCGCTCAGTTAATCCAACATCCAGTTATTTTGTGGTCGGGTAATTTTATCGGTCGCAATTTTCCTGCTAACAAACTACCATTTCGTGCTAGCAGTCACTTTCTCTATTTTGCCGGCATTCCCCTACATAATGCCGTAATTCGTTTACATCAAGGAGAATTAGAGCTATTTATTGATAATCCACCCCCAGAAGCAACTTTATGGCACGGAGCAGCACCAAGCAGAGCCGAAATTGCCTCAGTGATCGGTGCAGAACGAGCCTATCCCCGCTCAGAATTGGTTCACAAAACAGCAAATGTCGCAACGATCGCCGTTCAAGATTTAGCTGTTTATCAAGAGCAATGTCAGTTACTCGATCGCCTCATAGCTCAACCCCAGACAGCGAGAGATAAGGATTTGGATTTAGAGTTAGCCCAAGCTTTAGTTAAATTGCGATCGCATCACGATGATTTGGCTATTCAAGAACTATGTAATGCGGCTCGGGTATCGGTCGAGGCACACCAGGCTGGCATGCAGAGGACGAAAAAGGCAACTATTGAAGCAGAAGTCCGTAGCGCGATGGAGGGGGTAATTCTTGCCCACAATATGACCTGTGCCTACAACAGCATTGTTACTGTGCGGGGGGATGTTCTACACAATGAGTCCTACAATAATCGACTACAGACAGGAGATTTATTGCTCGCCGATGTAGGGGCGGAAACAGCTAATGGTTGGGCGGCTGACATTACCCGTACCTGGCCTATTTCAGGTAAGTTTTCAACGACTCAACGGGATCTCTATCAGGTAGTGTTACAAGCTCATGATGAGTGTATTGCTAGACTACAGCCTGGGGTAGAGTATCGCAAGATTCATCTTCTGGCAGCAGAAGTGATTGCTTCGGGTTTAGTAGATTTGGGTATACTTCGGGGTAATCCTCAAGATCTAGTCGATCTAGATGCCCATGCCCTATTTTTTCCCCATGGTGTCGGGCATTTACTCGGTTTGGATGTCCACGACATGGAAGACTTAGGCGATTTGGCGGGATACGAACCCGGTAGAACTAGAAGCGATCGCTTTGGTTTGGGCTATTTGCGGTTAGACCGTCCCCTCCAGGCAGGAATGCTGGTAACGATCGAGCCGGGATTTTATCAAGTACCCGCAATTTTAAATGATGCTAACTTTCGCCAGCAATATCGGGACGTAGTTAATTGGGAACGTTTAGAGGAATTTGCTGATGTTAGGGGCATCCGAATTGAGGACGATGTCTTAATTACCGATACCGGCATCGAAGTCCTGACGGAAAACTTACCGACCAAAATAGAGGATATTGAGAATTTAATTAATTAGTAAACAGTTAAAGTGGTTAGATTGGAACAACTATAAAACTTAAGGCAATCTAGCTTAAAATTAGCTTTGTCTGACAAGTATCGACAGCATCTAGGTTATCACAGAGAAATTCCCATGCTGCTTTTTGACCCAAAGGTTTGGCATACAAATATCCCTGGGCAAACTCACAACCCCAATCTCTTAGTTGCTTTGCCTGTTGCTGAGTTTCTACTCCCTCGGCAGTTACATTAAAACCCAAGTTGTGAGCTAGTTCTAAAGTCGCTTTCACAATAGTAGAGGTTTGATTTTCCCGGTCGAGACGACTGACAAAAGAACGATCTATTTTGAGAGTATCTACCGGAAAGCGGTCTAAATAGCTGAGGGAAGAATAACCTGTGCCAAAGTCATCAATCGATAGCTGAATTTTGCGTTCTCTTAGCTGTCGGAAAATGCGATCGGCAACTTCCACATTATTCATCAACAATGTTTCGGTAACCTCTAATTTGAGATGTTTGATATTGATTCCGGTATCTCCGACAATGCGCTCGAGTTGCTCAATGAAATCTTCTTGCTCGAATTGTTTGGCGGAAATATTAACGCTGACGGTAAAGTCCGAATGTCTACCTTTGAGCATCGACTGCCACTCTTTAATCTGACGACATGCTGATTTGAGAATCCACATTCCCAAGGGCAAAATCAGATTTGTTTGTTCGGCGATGGGAATAAATTTACCAGGAGAAATAAAGCCTTTTTTCGAGTGATTCCAGCGTACTAATGCCTCAAAACCGATAATTGTCTCAGTTTCCAAAGCAATAATTGGCTGATAGTTGAGATAAAATTCGTTATTTTTTAGGGCAAGGCGTAAATCCGTCTCAATCTCTAAAATTTCTAGAGTGTTGTTTTCAATTGTGGCATCAAACACCTGATAGTATTGTCCACTCGATTTTTTGGCTTTTTGAATCGCTAAATCTGCTGCTGTAAAGATTTCTTCAGGTCGAGTAAAAGCAGCATCACAGAACACAATGCCCATGTTGAGAGCAATAAAAATTTCTCGGTGTTCTAGAGCAAATCCTAAAGTCAGGGATTGCTGAATTTTTTTGACGAGGCCGATCGCTTCTTGGACTGCCGTAAGGTCTCGGAGTAAGATGGCAAACTTATCTTCACCGAAATGAGTCAGACAGATATTTTGACCGGAAACCTGCTGCAAGAGCCTTTCACTAACCATCTTGAGTAGCGTATCTCCTGCTTGACGACCTAAGGAATCATTAATAATCTTAAAACGGTTGCAGTCGAGGATAATGGTCGCAAATTTCTTTTCTGGTCGTTGTTTAAGTGTCGCTAAAAATTGCTTGAGCTTCTCAATTAGCCATAGACGATTGGGTAATCCGGTTAAAGAGTTATGCCACGCCATATATTCTAATTTTGACTGCATCTTTTGTTTTTGGACGATTTCTGCCTGTAATTCCGCAGTTCTCTGTTTAACTCGATGTTCGAGGTCAAAGTTTAGCTGGCGTATTTCTGTTTCTGCGGCAATTCGGCTGTTAATTTCAACCTGTAAAAGCTGATTCTGTTCTAAAAGTCGATCGCGGAGATGTTGCAAATTTAGCTGGACACTCACGCGGGAGAGCAGTTCGGGAATCTGAAAAGGCTTACTGATATAGTCTATTCCTCCGACTTCAAAAGCCCGCAGCTTATCTTTGATATGACCGGAGGCGCTGACGAAGAGAATGGGAATATCTCTAGTTAGTTCTGATTGTTTTAACTGCTGGCAAATTTCAAATCCGTCAATATCTGGCATATTGACATCTAATAAGATGAGATCGGGACACTTCGTCCTAATTGTTAATAAGGCTACTGCACCATTGATGGCACAGCGAACTTGGTAGCCTTCTTTAGTTAAAGTTTTTGACAGCAAACGCAAATTATCGGGTTTGTCATCCACAATGAGAATATTATTTGCTGCATTCTCGATATTCGTCTTATTTATTACCGCGTTAATCATGGGAAACAGCTCAAATCCTCAGTAATTGAGATTCGAGATTAAAGAATATTAGAACTATCCTCCTGTGATAACACTCTGGTATTTTGGCAATGTGTGATCCGATTTACCCTCTGAATGTTAGTTCATACGGAAACCTCTTAAAATTGGAGACGGATCTAAGTCTTACTGTCTATTGAAAAATCTGGAGTGGGTGATTTGACGTATGACGTACAAAGTAATCTGTTTATAGCTATCAGCTATTATGCCGAGCGGTATTCTTTAGGACAGCTATAAGGAAATGCCGATTGAGCAAATGAATCTTATTTTCATACCTTGATTCACCAACGCTAAAAATCTCAGTTCAATATTTATCCCTTGCAATCTTTTCTCGGTCCATTATGCTGGGGTCAGATCGAAAGAACTAAGCGCCGCTAGCATTTCGGAAACCACTCCGGCATTCCAGTTTCCCTCACAACGGCGATCGCAATTTAAAATGACTCTCAGACTGTAACTATGGGAATATCCTGAAACTTCTACCCAAAGTAATTCTGTCTCAGCCTCGCAGCTAATTTTTTCCTCTGCCATCAGTTCGGCAGCTATCTGCGCCATAGTTTCTGCCAACTGCTGTACTAGGCGTCTAAAATCAATTAATTCGGCTTTGGTTAATTCAAATGCCCACTCATCTGTGCCAATTAAACCCTGATATTTATCTCCTTCAGGATGCCAGCCGACGCGCCAGCCGACGCCACTTTTAATCGAACGTTTCAATCTCTAAAATTTAATCTAGTCGGGGAGTTGATCTTTTAAACAGTATAGGATATGAAAGGAAGATACTAGGTTGCTTCCTTTACTTCTTGCCTAGTTTTCAGTCACTAGTTTTTAGTCACCAATAATTTCTGGCTGAGTTAGCTCATCAGACATTTCGATGATGGCGCGAATCACAGGTTTCATGGTTGGGTCGTCAAAATTTTCTAATTCTTCATAGCGACGGCGTTTGGCTCGATTAGCTACCTGAACTGTGATGCGATAGCGATTGGAAGCTGCGCTCACTAATTCTTCTGAACGATACATGATGTGAGAAGAATTAAAAGA
>JBCBIN010000277.1:0-5646 GCA_038524555.1 Cyanobacteria bacterium J06623_7
TTTTATCTGCCCTACGAAGTGTCAGAGCAAAATTAGCTTTACTAATAGGAGCTATCTCGTTGATTTTAGTTCAGGTTTTAATTTTAAATTCAACGGGAAACTTCAATAAAATATTTTTTAGTATTACCGTTCCTGATGTTAATATCATCCAGAAAATACTGCTGTGTTTTCTTTTTATTTCGCTACTAGATAACCTAGAATCTACTGATATTACAACTCTCAAAAAGACAGCACAAACCAGCTTTGCAATTTACTTTATTCATCCCTTGCTAATTCGACCTCTAACTAGATTACCTAATGTTTTGGGCTTCAATTTTCAAGGTAACTTATTTACCCTACTCATCGCGACGGCGGTCATGATCGGATTTTCGATCGCGATCGCCCAGATAATCAAGCTCATCTTTAAAAAGAACAGCCGCTACATTATTGGCTGGTGAACATCATCGAGTTTCAATTGCCCGCAAGCGATCGCCGACTTGAATGTTACCTTCATTGAGAGGAATCATATTGACGCCAAATATTACTCCCTGTTCGCTCAACTGACGAAAAGTGCCCAAAGTATTTAAAGGCTCTTTAAGAGTGCTTTTCTCCCCATTCTGCTGGTCGATATTGGTAATAATACAGCGGCTACAGGGCTTTGCCATCTGGAACTGAATTTCGCCAATCTGAATTGTTCGCCAACTATCCTCAATAAATGGTTCGATAGTCTCCACCACAATATTAGGTCGAAAACGGCTCATGGGTATTTCTTGACTCTGCTGCTGGTGAATTTCCCTAATTCTTTCATTGAGTTCCATCAAAGAAGATGTTGCGGTGAGCAAGACGGGAGAATTATCGGCAAAGCTGACGGGTCGATCTTCATCATCGGCATACTTTTTATCCAGCAAACGCACGTGTGCCGCAGATTGTCTGACCAAGCGGCAGGATTTATCTGGTGGTAAATCAAGAAATTCTTGGAACCACTGTGCCACCTCGTTTCCCTGGTCGATAGCTAAAATGCGATCGCGCCATATTTCTGCTTCAATTAACGCTCCATCAACGGTCGAAATAAAGGTAAACGGCGTTGAAGAGTTATCTGCCACCTGTAGAGTAACGCTACGTCCGGTAATTCTGACCTGTATCTTCGCCAACTGAGGAAACTGTCTCTGGGTAATAATTTTGCCGCTGCCAGAAATCAGCATCATTTCGCGATCGCCTAAAAATCCTTGAAGCTTTACCTGTACCTGACTTAATTCAATTCCTTGAGCCGATTTGAGCGGATAAACACATAGTTTCGAGACAATCATAAGCTTTGATAATGTGGCAACAGTATGGCGAATTAAGATAAGCGATCGTGTTTATCCCCACCAAACATTACTCGAAGAACAAAATTAAATAATTGTTTAGCAGCGAGAGGTATCTCTTTCTCTTCGCTTTGTAAGGCAAAATTCCTAATTCGTCCACTTTTTAACTGTCTTGTTGCCAAGAGCGATCAAACTACAGGCGATCAATAAAATGCTCCAATTGATGATGTTAGAGGACTGTAACTCCAGAGTAGCAAAAGGTAATGTAGTGCTTTCCTACTGAATTTCTAATAGTTTGTGTGTTTGCAGACCAAATCGCCATTGAGGATGATGCAAAATATAGTCAAAAATTAGATTTTGGCTCTCGGCAGTGTTCCACTCAGGCTGTAAATAACAGAGAGTAGATGCCGGAACTAAAGCCGCTTGCTGTTCGGCCCACCTCAAGTCGTATTCTCCGGCTACAATAACTTTTAGTTCGCTAGCGCTCTGATAGATGCTGGGATGGGGCGCTTTGAACTGTTTGGGCGAAAAAGTAATCCAATCAAAATTACCCGTTAGAGGGTGGGCACCAGAAGTTTCCAGATGTACCCGTAGACCCTTATCTTTCAGGGCTGTAGTTAGAGGTGCTAAATCGTGCATTAATGGTTCCCCTCCAGTAACGATCACGAGCGCGGGATTGGCAGCGGCAGCAGTGATCGCTAACTCACTCACAGACTGCTGAGGATGGCGTTGGGAGTTCCAAGAATGTTTGGTATCGCACCAGGGACAGTGAACATCACATCCGCCCAGGCGAATAAAAAAGGCATTTACGCCAGTCCAATAACCCTCTCCCTGCAAAGAATGAAAGGTTTCAACAATAGGATAGGTAATATTCTCGATCGCGGTGTTCAAAACTTTACAAACTATACTTTTTAGCTATCTAATGGAAATTAATCTTAGCTATATCCCGAATAGTCGATTTACTATCGCCCGGCATATCTCTGTTCTGCCCAGGGTTCGCCACGCATATGATAGCCGTTACGTTCCCAAAATCCTTCTTCATCGTGGTCTAAAAACTCAATGCCATTAATCCACTTAGCGCTTTTCCAGGCGTAGAGATGGGGTACCACCGAACGCAGTAGACCCCCGTGATCTGGGGGAATTAGTTCTCCTTCGAGGGTATGAGCCAAAAAGTTTTCAGGACGGGCAAAGTCGGACAGGCTGAGATTGGTTGTATAGCCGCCATAGCAGTGCTGCAATACGTGGGTGGCTTTGGGGTCGATATTCAAAACGTCGAGGAAATCTGTCATCTTGATTCCCGTCCAGGTAACGTCTAGCTTCGACCAGCGAGTCACACAATGAAAATCCGCCGTAAAATCCTGTTGGGGTAAGCTCATTAAGTCCGACCAGTCAAAGGTTTTAGCTTCAACCAGCCCCCATACTTTTAAAACCCATTTATCTTGGCTGACTTGAGGCGTTTCGCCATAGGAAAGGACGGGAAACCCTTTAGCCAAATACTGACCGGGAGGAACGCGATCGCTTTGAGCGGGTTCTGGCTTCTCAAAAAATTTTCTTGGCATGACTGGTCGGTTGCAAAAACAAAGGTGCGCCACTGCGAGGAAACACACCCATTATTCTACCTATTTGAGGATTAGCTTTGCTGCTAATAGTTATGAAGATTTATTCTTCATTATCATCTTCGTCATCTTGAGGATAAACAAAGCTGTTGGAACGTCCAGATAGAACTGATTTTCCTAAAGATAGAGCCTTTTGCGCTTCTACAGCGGCTTTGCGTTTCCAGACTGCCTTGCGACTATCGCGCTTCGATTTAGAGGTTTTCTTCTTGGGGACTGCCATAATGATTTAATTTAAAAAGACAACCTTACTATTGTAATGGTTCTGTTCCAAAAAGCTAGAGAGTTTGTCCGGGAAATAAGCTCGTTCCCCCCACGGCTTGAGTTTGGTCTGCTTTAGTTGTGTCGAGAAACTTGCGATTGATTAAGTCTCGATATTCTTCTAAATCCGTACGCCAATAAGCTAAAAAGTCTAGCATCTGAGCCATACGACTGGGACTTTGGTCTGGGGTTGAAGCGACTGTGACATTGTAGTTAAAATTTCCCCCAAACAGGACGGCCACTATCGGTACTGCTTCAGGTTTTTGCAACTTCGCCTCGGAAACGCTAATAGTCAGTTGACACCGCTCCAAATAGTACATTAGGTTGATTCCTGCCTGTACTGGGGCTTGACCAATCCGTTTCCAAGCTCCCGAACCCAATAAGTTACCGGTGATGTATTGGCGCACTGCTTGAGGATTATCGGGAAATGGCAGCAATATTTTGGGGCTAAAGCTCAAGCCCATATATTCGGCATGAGGCAGTTTGCGAATGTATCTTTCCGCTACTTGATGAATGGCAATCTGCTCTGTTTGCTTATTGCTTAAAGATTCGCTGATGGTAATCGTCCGGGGTTGAGCATTGATACCCACGCCATTGGTAAAGTTGAGTTGGGCAAAATTGGGGTTGAGTATCGGCTGCTGTGCTAGCTCCCAATCTCGATCCACAATCCCGCTAAACTTAAGAAAATCCGAGCTCATCATCGTCGGCGTTAAATCCTGAGCGGCAATAATCAGAGATATTTCTTCAATAAACTGAGCCGTGCTCGACGAATCAGTGGTGGGGGAGGCGTTTGGTGTTGTCATGAGGATTTAGTTCTGGGGCGTGCTATCTATGTACTTGTGTCATTGACCAAATAAACTAGCCGCAACCATACAAGCCAGGATAAGCCATAATATTTAGCTCCAGTAGGTGTAGGTGGCTGACAATCGAGATAACGGCTCGCTCGGAGGAATGACCATAAGTTAATTTGCCCAAACGCCAGACAAAATTCACCAGATGGTTGAGATTTGAACCCCGTCATCCTCTTAAAGAGCACCATTAATGTCTATGTTTAGCGATCGCCTAATCCCTCTCGTTTACAGTTTGGATTTGACCGGTGCAGAAGCGCCATTAGTTAGTGGTTCGGGAGTAGCTCTTTCAACGTTAATCGACTCACTCTCAAGGATCGATACGGCTCTCGCATACTGAGGATCGGCACCAGTGCCCACTAAATCGGGATTAATGCTGAGATTAGTCTGGTCTTCGCGAGTTAAGTCTACCTTGATATCTGGGGCAATACCCTTTTTGTTAATATCCAAGCCGCTGGGAGGATAATAACGCGCAATCGTTACCGCTAAGCCAGAACCATCGGAGAGAGAATGCACTGACTGTACCGTACCTTTGCCATAGGTGCGGCTGCCAACTACTTTCGCCCGATGATTTTCTTTCAACGCTCCGGCTAAAATTTCGCTGGCGCTGGCAGAATAACCGTCTACCAAGACCACCAAGGGTAAATCGGTTAGGGCTTTTCCGTTAGCAGAGAATTTCTCATTGCCCCCCTTGCTATCAATAGTGGAAACGATAGCTCCCTCAGCCATCCACATCCGGGCTATTTCCACGCTAGAAAACAGCAAACCCCCGGGGTTACCTCGCAGGTCTAAAATAAAGCCAGAAGCTTCTTTTTCACTCAGATCGGCGATCGCCTGTTCCATCTGTTCGGCAGCATGGGAGCTAAATTCATCTAGCTTGATATATCCCACCTTCGATCCCTTTTCTTGTTTGAGGGTATAGCTGACGGAGGGTAGCTCGATTTGCGCCCTGGCAATGGCTACTTCAAACTCTGGTTCTTGATCGCGAACGATGCCTAACAAGACTTCTGTGCCTACTTCTCCCTTAATTTCTGACGATGCCTGTTCGAGACTCATCAGTTCGGTGGATTTGCCGTCAATACTAATAATGCGATCGCCTGCCTGTAGTCCGGCTTCAATAGCTGGGGAATTGGGGATCGGTTCGATTACCGTTAGCTTACTGGTCTTTTGGTCGATACCGAGCTGAATACCAATGCCCGATAGCTCTCCAGAAGTTTGACTGGTGAGGTCTTCATATTCGTCAGGGTCAAGAAATCTGGTGTAGGGATCTCCGAGAGTTTTTAGGGATTTGCGAATCGCTCTGTAGGCGCTTTTTTGATTGGTATATTCTTGCTTGAGTAATTCTTGTCGCTGAATTTTCCAGTCAGTATGGTTGAAGCCACGGTCAACAAACTCGCTGTTAACAATTTGCCAGACTTCATCCACCACATTTTTGGGACTGTCTTCAAGAGTTGCTGTAGCGGGAGAAGTTCCCTGAGACAAAAGTACGGAGGTAATTGCTAGCGCCGTCAAGAACTTAAAGGTTCCCCACCGGTAGCTCTTGGTATCAACTAGTTTAGCTATGGCACTAAAACGTTTGGGAGAATAGTTCATGAGCGATATATCAAAAATAATTACGGTTGAGCTACCAGAAATAAAGAG
>JBCBIN010000278.1:0-5639 GCA_038524555.1 Cyanobacteria bacterium J06623_7
AACTCGTTAATTAGCTCGACTACCTCGCTGTCAGGCTAATTAACGAGTTTGAAGCCAGCTACAGCGTTATCGATAATGATGGCGATACTTTTTGGATACAGACAGATTTAAATGCGCCTCGTGGAAAGATAATAGCGATCGCTCTGAATAATCCCGAACAAACCAACTGGCAGGAGATTATTCCCGAAGCAGCAGAAACTCTGGAGGGCGTAGGACTATTAAATAATCAGTTTGTGGCTGCCTATCTCCAGGATGCGCGATCGCAGATTAAGGTTTATGACCTAGACGGTAGTTTGGTTCGCGAAGTTAAATTACCGGGAATTGGCTCGGCAGGAGGATTCAGCGGCAAACGCCACGATACGGAAGCTTTCTATACCTTTACTAGCTTTACTAAGCCCACCACCATCTATCGTTACCACGCTACTACCGGAGAGAGCGAACTTTTCCGCCGTCCCCAGGTAGATTTTGATTCGGAGATCTATCAAACTCAGCAGGTATTCTACACCAGTAAGGATGGCACCAAAATTCCCATGTTTGTTACCCATAAAAAAGGTATCGAACTCAATGGTAATAATCCGACCTACCTCTATGCCTATGGCGGCTTTAATATCTCTCTAACCCCGAGTTTTTCCATTAGCAACTTGGTTTGGCTGGAGATGGGCGGGATCTATGCCGTACCTAACCTACGTGGTGGCGGTGAATATGGCGAAGCTTGGCATCAGGCGGGCATGAAAGACAAGAAACAAAACGTCTTTGATGATTTTATTGCCGCAGGAGAATGGCTGATCGAGCAAAAATATACCAGTAAAGCTAAATTAGCGATCGCTGGTGGTAGTAATGGTGGTTTATTGGTGGGTGCGTGTATGACTCAACGACCCGATCTGTTTGCGGCGGCTATCCCGGCGGTGGGCGTATTAGATATGCTACGCTTCCATAAATTTACTATTGGCTGGGCCTGGTGTGCCGAATATGGCAGTCCTGAGAATGAAGGAGATTTTGCTACTCTCTATGCTTATTCTCCCCTGCATAACCTCCAACCAGGTACGTCCTATCCCGCAACGATGATTACGACTGCCGACCATGACGATCGCGTTGTGCCCGCTCACAGCTTTAAGTTTGCCGCAGCGTTACAGGCAGCACATCAAGGCGATAATCCCGTCCTCATTCGCATTGAAACCAAGGCTGGTCATGGTGCGGGGAAGCCCACTAGCAAAATCATTGAAGAAGCTGCCGATAAATGGGGCTTTCTCACGGTCAATCTCGGCATGAGATAAATAGTCAATAATTTTCAAGCAACAAATTAGTCTACTAGGGCTGGGGAAGGGGTAAAGGTAAAGGGGAAAAAGATAAATTGAACTGTTTTCATAATTGCTTCAAGCTGCTATTCCCTCGTTGTTATGCGTAAGGTCAGTTCAATAATATTCAATTTACTTACGAGTATTTGTCTTTAGCTGCTGGGGAGATCGCTAAGTGGCTCAAATATAGCCAGTAATATTACTAGCGATTTCCCACAGGTTTAACTAGCTGAATAAGGAAGAAGATTACTCACAATTACTGCCAAGAGCGTAGTCAGTCTTTCTCCTGATCAATTAACCCCTCTACAAACCAAGATTTGATTCCTTCTGCTAATGTTTGAGCCAGCTTTTCTTGCTCATCTCGGTCGATAATCCATTCAAACTCTTGCGGATTAATCATAAAGCCTAATTCCAGCAAAATTGCCGGTGCAGTGTGAGGACGAGTTAAAGCTAGATTATTCCAAAAAACTCCCGCATCCTCACGTCCTAATTCGGTGATTAAATAATTGTGTAAAAATACTGCTGGAGCATGAGCCTGAGTGTTGTACCAGAAAGTGCTGATTCCCTTTGTGTTTTCCGCATCACCACTATCTGGTAGAGCATTATAGTGAATGGAAACAGCTAAATCGGGCTTGATTTTATCAATCGCCGCCATTCTCGCCTTGAGAGATACGTCCTTATCTTCGGTTCTAGTTAGATGAACCGCTGCGCCTAAATCGGTTAATTTATCCGCTACCAGTTGAGCGACAATTAAATTTACTTGCTTTTCCGGATATCCCGTTGGTCCCTTCGCACCCTTCTCTGCTCCCCCATGTCCGGGGTCTAACAAAATATCAATATCCTTCAGAGGGAGATCGCCATTTTCTGCCGTTAAATATCCTTGCGGTGGGTGGCGTAGAGCAAAAATTAAATTAGTTCCTTCATATCGCAGTTCATACCCCCATTGTTGCCGGTGATGCAGCTCAAACGTATAGTCTATCTGGGTGGGAGAAGCTTGCCGCCAATCGAGACGTTTAATTATTGGGTCTGGATCTAAACGGATTGTATCGGTTTGAGCCGTGGTATTGTGCAGCGTCAGAGTAATATTATCTTCTTTCTGCTCGATCTCTACCGGAACGGGAAACTGTAGGGGAAAAACCATTTCTGTTGTCGCACTTTTTTGCCTTGCTGTGGCACCACGAATTGTAGACTGGGGAGGAATATTTCCGGAAATATATCGAGTCTCCTCCGCCTTAATCCAGGCACCATAGTCCAGTCTCAACCATTCTCCTTCCTTAGCTGTAACCCTAGCTCGCGTACCTCTTGGCAAAGGCGTCAGACGAGAGTGATTGGTACTCGCTCCCGTTCTCGCCACTCCCGCATCAGCGATTACTTCAACTACCTGGATGTCCTTTGGGGACAAAATACTAATTCGACCCTGACCCTGTACTTTAGTGGTTTGACCATTTTGTTCGAGGGTAAATATTGGTTTGCCGTAGTTACGGGGATTTTTTAAAACGGTACAGCCCCGGTATTGACCGCTGTTTATGGGTTCTAAGAATGTTGCTTCAGATGTTAGTACGGCTGAATTAGCTGGCAACTCTACAGATTCAACCTGAGGCATCAATAAAATTTTGCTTCTACCTATTTGTGCCGAAACCTTCGCATTAAGGGGCGCGATCGCGCTGACACAAACTGCTTCATTCGGTTGGCGGGCGATATCTACGGCTGGAGTCAGAGAATTGGCAGCAAAAGTAAGATTTTCTGGTGCTTGTGGGCTAGAGCTTACCCGGGTAATCTCCAGCCGTACCCGCCGTTCATCTTGGCGAATGACAAAAGTATTTTTGCCCCATTTCAGAGGTAAGCTAGGGGCAAAGTGACCTGCGGCACTGCGATTGACGATCTCCTTGCCATTAATCAAGACTGGTTCTGACGGAGATGCCGTACCAATAAAAAAGATTTTTTCGGCGATCGTCTCATGTTCTGATGGTGGATAGACTACCTTTAAAGGAGATTCTGCCCTCACAGCCATAGGGGTTAGCAATATTCCCCCAATTAGTAAAACATCAGCCCCAGCACCTACACCGAAAAATCGTTTCATTTATTTACCCAGATATATTGCTTATTTCCACCCCGCACGGTCCATGATTTTAACCGCAGTTGCATTATTTTTCCCATAAGAAGCAACGTTTGTCGTATCATCTTGAAAATCGCCAAATTCCTTGACCACCGGATTGACTGGGGTACCTTCAACAACTGGATACTCGTTATTACCCAGAGCAAAAAACTCTTGGGCTTTAGGACTGGCCAGATATTCTAAAAAGGCGATCGCATTTTCTTTATTCGGCGCATTTTTCAATAGACCCGCACCACTAATATTTACGTGGGTTCCTCGATTAGCTTGATTGGGATAAAAAATTCCTACCTTATCAAATACTTCAGGATTATCGGCATATCTTGCCACATAATAAGTATTGGCGAGGGTCAAGTCTGCCACCCCCGCCGCTACATCCTCAATCTGCGAAGTATCATTTCCCTGAGGTGGTCTGGCAAAATTAGCTACGAGCCCTTCAATCCATTGGGTGGTTGCTGCTTCTCCTTTTTCCTCAATCATTCCCGCTACCAGCGATTGATTATAAATATTGCTGGAGGAACGAACGATAAACTTACCTTTCCACTTGGGATCGGCTAGATCTTCATAGGTAGTAAGCTGGCTGGGGTCGATTTTATCCTTGTTGTAAATAATCACCCGCGCTCGTTTGCTATAACCAAACCAGAGATTTTCTGGATCTTGTAAGTGCTCGGGTATTTTTTCTTCCAGTACTGCTGATTCTACCGGAGCAAACACCCCCGCTTCGGCAGCACGCCATAAACGTCCTGCATCCACGGTAATCAATATATCAGCAGGACTATTCTCTCCCTCACTTTTAATTCTCTCAATCAATTCGTCATCTTTGCCTTCAATCAGATTGATACTAATGCCGGTTTTTTCGGTAAAACCATCGTAAAGTTGATCATCTGTATTGTAGTGACGGGAAGAATAAATATTTACCTGACCGTTATTGACGCTAGCGTCTGTAGAATTTTCAGTTGTAGACTGGTTGCTGTTTGTGTTGCAGGCAACGACTAAAGTTGCTGCAGATATAGATAAAAACAAGCGTCGGGAGAATTTACTTATTAATTTACTCATAAGAACGAAAGCAATTTAAGGAATCAAAATATTTTTCGAGTTCCCATCATAGCTCTTTTGCTATAGGTTCTCAATAAGCTGCTTCTCAACTGAAATACCTAGTTTTAGATACGGGCCAATTCGAATTACTCTCTACGAATTAGTTACATGCTGTAAGGGAAAACCCAGACTCTCTCTCTGTTCTAAGTAGAGCTGTGCTACTTGCCGAGCCATGCTGCGAATTCTACCAATGTATCGAGTACGTTCTGTAACAGCAATTACGCCCCTAGCATCGAGCAAATTAAAACTATGAGAACACTTAAGCACATAGTCTAAGCTCGGTATAACTAAGCCTCGTTCGATTAACTGCTTTGCTTCTTTCTCGTACAGACTAAATAGATTGAAGAGTAGATCAGGGTCAGAGGCTTCAAAATTATAGGTACACTGCTCTATCTCTGCCTGGAGGAAAATATCTCCATAGTTTAGTCGCTCGTTCCACCTAATTTTAGTAATTGCATCTACGTCCTGTAAGTACATTGCTAGTCTTTCCAAGCCGTAGGTAATTTCAATTGACACGGGGTTACAGTCAATCCCACCGCACTGTTGAAAATAAGTAAATTGAGTTACCTCCATGCCGTCTAGCCAAACTTCCCAGCCAGCGCCCCAAGCTCCCACTGCGGCATCCTCCCAATTATCTTCAACAAAACGAATATCATGATCTTCTGGACTGATACCTAAAGCTCTTAACGAATCTAGATAGATTTCTTGAATATTATTGGGAGAAGGTTTAATCAATACTTGATATTGATAATAATGCTGGAAGCGATTCGGATTTTCACCATATCTACCATCAGTGGGTCTTCTGCAAGGTTCGATATATGCCACCGACCAGGGCTCTGGTCCCAAAGCACGCAGAAAAGTACTCGGATTTTTAGTTCCCGCACCTTTTTCCGTATCGTAAGGTTGAACGATGATGCAGTGGCGATCGCTCCAAAACTTATTCAAAGTGGCAACAATTTCCTGGAAAGATAAAGACATAGAAAAAATACTGACAAATTTATCTGCCCAAACACCATAGCATGACTGACTTTGAGAATATTATCCAAAAAAGATTGGAGAAAGGGGTTGACATGGATGGAAAGTTTCCCTATATTGGTAAATGCGCGGTTGAGAGACGCAAGTCGGTCAGCAAGCGG
>JBCBIN010000279.1:0-5635 GCA_038524555.1 Cyanobacteria bacterium J06623_7
AAATCGTAGTGTACTGGTCTTGCCTGTAAATTACACTTAGGGCAAGTAATATTGCGACGTGGCTTATTTACCTTCTTCTGTTTGGGGAACAATAGATATATGTTTTTAGAGGGGAATATTTATCATGAAACAGAATAAGGTAAATAAGCCACGGCAAAACCACACCTGGATCGATCTAGGCTTGCGAGCTAGACCAATTCACTATGATTTTTCTTACAAAAAACCTTTTATTTCCTCAAAAACTATTGAAGAATTATTAGCAGCGGGATATGTAGGCGTCGATCGCAAGCTAGTTTATGACAATGCTTTTGCCGCCGTTGCCTATAAATTTAAAAATCAAATAAAGTGGACTTTGAGTAATACTCAAGCAGCAGAAGTTTGGTTGATGACTCCAGATAAACAGGCGCTACAACAGCTATCGGAATTCATGCTGGCTAAATTTAGCTGGTCGCCGATGATTTATACAGAAATACCGCAAGCATCATTTATTTTTACGCCACAAAATAATACAGAAAGAGCCGCAATTGAAGCCACAATTTCTGGGGAATATGGTTGGTCAGGGCTCATTGTATTCCCTCGAACTATATGAATATCAAGACAATGAAGCTGGATTTATTTTTGCTACCAAACCCTTGGATTCACTTCAGCAAGAATGGCTGTTAGTCAGATTAAACTTTATCGACTATACGGGTTCTTGGAGTCATCATGAAGGAACCATAGAGCAAGTTTACTACATTTGGAAAGAGAATATCGAACTCGCTGAACCCAATTATAAGCCAACTACGGACGAGATCCTCGATGCAATTAGAGAATAATTGTGGCGCACCAATCTAGGTTTACTTGGTAAGCTAAGTAAGTAAATCATACAGAAAAGCGATCGCCCTGAAGAAAATGCTTATTTTACCTGGTGCAACGGTTAAAGTGACCAACTCCGATGATATCTACTTTAATTATCAGGGATTGGTACAGCGGATTGATGATGGTAGAGTTGCCGTGCTGTTTGAGGGTGGAAACTGGGATAAACTCGTCACGTTCAACTTATCAGAACTGGAAGCAGTAGATCTGACTAAGAAGAAAAAATAGGGCTAACATAACGGCAATCGGGTCGAGAAGGGTTTGTATCCCTGTTTGTTATCCTCGATCTATTACTTTCTCTCATATGCGTCTTCCTCTTCCTCAATTTTCCGTAGATGGTCGCAATCCTAAACATATTGGCGAGGTAATTGAGACATCAACAACTCAGTATCTCGCTCAATGTCTCGAACCAGAAGATCTTAAGTTCCCAGTCATGCCACCTTTTGGCAGTTGGCTTAAGTCTTTCGATGAAGAATCGGGCAACAAAATTTATGCTGTCGTTACCTATGTAACTACCAGTCCTATAGACTCGGTACATCGGGCTAGGGCTTTGGGTCTATCTTTGGCGGAACTGCGAGAACAGCAACCGCAGATTTTTGCCATGCTCAAAACCGAATTCAAAGCAGCAATTGTGGGGTTTGAAACGCCAAATAACTCAAACGAGCATAATCTGGGTTCGGTATATCAATATTTGCCCCCTCGTCCTCCCCAAATTCACCAGTCCGTCTATCACTGTGACGCGGCAGAAGTAGTTCACTTTACTGAAAAACTCGACTTTCTCCGCACCCTACTAGCGGCCAAGGATATTCCCGTCGAGTCTCTAGTAGCGGCGGCGGTACGGGATGTCTATCACCAACGCCAGGCAAACCGCGATTGGCTGGTTAACGTAGGGCGAACTCTTAGCACTCTCTTGAAAGATGATTATGATCGCCTGCGCTATATTTTGAGTCAAATCCATTGGTAACTATTACATTTAACATTGAGCATTTAACATTAAGCCCCATGTAGGTTATGTTCGCAGATTCCCTTCTTCCGAATGGGCAGAAAGAGGATTTTGTAGCAAATGCGGCACTCACTTATTTTATTGGCTCAAGCAAAATAATCACTACTACGTACCGGTGGGGATTTTCGAACGTCAAGATAATTTTGTCTTCGACCATCAAATTTTTATCGATCGCAAGCCCGAGTATTTTGCCTTTGCTAATGACACTAGTAACATGACTGAAGCGGAAGTTCTGACTATGTTTGGCAATCTCGCCGGTACGCCATAATCCGATACCTGACCTGGTTAAAAATTGCACCAAAAAAACCGACTACAGGCTTTGCACACGGTAGTCGGCAGACAGCTTTATTTCGTTGCACCAATACTTATCCTTCCTTGTCAAAATACTTTTGTATTTGAGCTAGAGCAGCACTACCAATATTAAATACCGCCCAGCTAGCAGCGATCGCCAAGGGTGCTACCACTATAATTACGCGCCAATCCATAACTCTATCTCCTTAACAGCTATTAATTTATTTAAAAGGTTTATTAATACAAAACCAGATTTATCTATAATCAAATGTACCAGCTTTCTTAACCTTTTTTGCAGATTTTTTCTCACAGATGCCAGTCGAAAGCCAACTTAATGGCAATTAAAGCCTTAATCAAAGCAGCAATAAAAAAGGGGATCTGAAATCCCCTCGCAATTAATTTAGCCGTATTTAACAGCAGCAATAAAGCGTCAATTCTAAACCAACTTCAAATTAGGATAGTAGGCCAAAATATCGTCGTTAGTTAGAGTGTCTCCTTCTGCCTGTGGTGTCCACAAAATCTCTACTGCCAAGAGGCGATCGCTACCCAGTCCGCCAATTTGCTGTAGTGCCTGGCGCAGATCGTCCGAACCATTAATTTTGGGGAGGTCTAAACGACCCGTAGCACCAACGATTACTGTTGCCACAATATATTCCCCCGAATCACCTTCCTTAAGCTGAATTGTGCCTTCTTTGGTTGCTCCGCCGAGAGCTTTCTGAGTATCGTCATCGATAACGCTATTGACGTTGCTTAAGGTTTCGTCGGTAAACTTACTGCGTTCGGTAAGAGAAAACTGATTGAACTTAGCTTCAGCCGCTTCGAGGTTGGCTCGCTCGGATTTTGACACACCATAGACCCAGTATTCAGGATGGCGTAGCAAGGCTAAAGTTGCTTCTTGGAGTACCGTTGCCCGTCCCGCAGCCGTACTAGTATCGGCAGTTAGGGCTAGGCGATTTAGCTCGGGCTGTAATTCTCTGGCATTAGCGAGTAAACCAACTTTTACTTCTGCCACGGCGACTTGGGAACTGCTGCCGGAACTATCACCGCCAAACCCCGCGCTTTGAAAACTACGGACGATAAAGCTAGCGATCGTCAAGAAAATTAAGATGGAGAATAAGCCACCGCCACCATAGCCAAAAAAGGGCAGTAAGAAAGGAAAGCCGAAACCGCCACCACCGTAACCATAGCCCGGAGAACGATAGTAACCACCACCGCCATAGCCACCACCACGAGGGGTAGAATAACTGCGGGAAGGTGCGCGGAAAGAACCACCGCCAATTCTGCCCCCAGTACGCGCCGCGAGAGCATCACCAGCACTGCCGAAAACGAGAACGCCGACTAAAACTAAAGCCAATATGGGCTTGAGCCAATTTCGTTTAAAAATCATTTTCATCTTGTTATTAATCATCTTGTTTAAAAATTCTGTCTTGAGGCTGCCAATAATTACCGTCGGTATATGTCTCTACTTGGTAGTTAGTAATCAGTAACTAGTAATCAATAATTACTTAGCCGCCGCCAACAATAGTGACAATCTCTAGGCGATCGCCAGACTGCATGGAGGTACTTTCCCAGTGTTGACGATGCAAGATTTCGCCGTTATATTCGACAGCAATCAGACGGGGGTTGAGCTCTAGTTGACCTAGTAACTCTGGCAGGGAGGTCTGAGGCATGCAAGTGCGCTCCTCTCCATTGACCTGTATGTTTATTTTATTTGTCGCGTTGGGCATAAATCTAGCTCCCTATGGGCGTAATTACCGTCGGATTAACTGGGACAGAAATTGGCGTGTCGCCTGGGCTGGCTCTTCTGCCTGCATAATAGCGCGAACCACCGCAACTCTCTGTGCCCCTGTGGTTAGAATTTCCTCCAGATTATTTAGGTCGATGCCACCAATGGCAAACCAAGGTACAGGACACTTGGCCTTAACGTAATCGATATATTCTCTGGTTAGAGCTGCTTTACCTGGCTTAGTCGGTGTTTCGAAAAATGGCCCCACGCCAACATAGTCTGCTCTCTCGGCAAGAGCGCGATTCAGCTCTTGTTTATTGGTGGTAGAGCGACCAACAATTTTATGGTTGCCCAGTATTTCCCGGGCAAAGGCTACCGGAGCATCATTTTGTCCTAGATGTACTCCATCAGCATCCACTGCGAGAGCAATGTCAACCCGATCGTTGACGATAAATAGTGCGTTGTAGCGATGGCAGAGTTGGCACAGATGGGCGGCTTTTTCCAGGCGATCGCTATCGTTACCGTGTTTGTCTCGATACTGGACTAGAGTCAATCCACCCTTAAGAGCGGCTTCCACTACCTTCATAATTTCGGGTTCGGGAGAAGTAACCAGATAGAGAGCTGCATTTTGCAGTTGCTGGTGACGATAGCTATTAAATAGACTGCTTTCGATGGTATAAACCCGATAGCGTAGCTGTTTACAGGCGGCTGCCATATCAGGGTTGTAGAGTTTACTATATTCTTCAATCACCCTCAAAGCTTCTTGGGCGCGACAGAGATTTGCCTGTAGCAATTGTTCGATGCTGTCTCGCACCTCTTCTTGGGGATGGGAAAGATCTGTCCCTACATCTCCGGGGGTATCCCTTGCCTGGCGTAATTCCCAAGTATGCCATTGTCCTAATTCTTGACGAATTTGCTTACACTCTTCGGCTAATGGCTGATGATTTAGTCCTAAACGACACCACTCTTCAATAATTCTTAAACCTTCACGGGCGCGATCGAGATTCGCATCCAAAATGCGATAAATAGCTTTTTTCATTTAGTTCTGCTTAGTTGGTATTGCGCTCCAGACAAAACTAAGGTGCATGACTAATGTCAGTGGAAAATGTCCGTTTTGGCGTGGAAAACTGCCTGGTAATCTTAGCCCAAAACTATTTAACTTGCTTGAAAAGCTCTAGAAGAATTAATAATTTATGCCGCCTGGCGATCGCCTGCGGAAAAGTGAGATAACAATTGGTCAATCTTGCTCATACTATTTACTTAATACGCTCCAACAAGATCTGCAATTAGCCAGCATTTTTTTTGATATGACTAAAGGCTGACTGCCTGACACATTTATTTAAGCAAAGCTAAACGTTAAAGCATTTTAATTCCGAAATCCTTGTAAACCAAATAGCATCATAGTATTTCTGTTTAGCTCTTTTAGATGCAAAACAAGGTTGAAGATTTGAGGAAAACAGCGGGATGGGAGTAAATAAATCGCGACCTTTGGACATTACTCCTTTGAGCCATCTAATTCCGATTTTGAGATAGCTCAAGCCACGCTCCCAATGAGGGTCAACCTGAGTTCTAAGACCTTTTAATTGAACTGTCATACCGTGAACTGTGGCAAATAGAACGGCTAAAGCTACCACCAAATATAAGCGTTCTAAAGCTTGGCGATCACGAACTTTTGATTCTTCAAGTTCAAATGCTCCTGATTTGGAATCCAAGAACAACTCTTCGATACGAAACCTCAAAGCATATTGCCACAAAGTTTG
>JBCBIN010000280.1:0-5597 GCA_038524555.1 Cyanobacteria bacterium J06623_7
GCCCGAGCGCTAGGCAATATATCAATAGGTTTATTCATAAATATAGTTTGCATTCAGGTAAATGCAGAAAGAGGCACAAAAAATAAACAAAAAGTAAGGATTCGAATTAGTAGCTATGATTTCTAGGTTTAACCAGATTTTTTGCCTTGTGTTACTACTGTTTGAGCTTCTAGGTTTTATCATAAAAACATACTTTAAGTTTAAAACTAGCTGAAAATTTAAGCCGTTACAAACCATAAATAAACATCATTATTATGAGTCTAAAATGAGCGATAGCCTCGATTTGAGTAGTTATGGATATCGAATTACAGCAGAATTGGGTCGAAATACGGACGGGGCCAGAGTTACGTGGCAGGCAGAATCAATTCAGACCCAACAAAATGTTGTGGTAAAGCAGTTTTGCTTTGCTCAAGCTGGTTCGAGCTGGTCGGGTTATCAAGCCTATACCCAAGAAATAGAAATTTTACAGCGGCTAAGCCATCCTCAGATTCCCCAGTATCTTGACAGTATTGAAACTAGTAATGGTTTTTGCTTGCTTCAAGAGTATGTTGAAGCGATTCCCAGCCATGATTTTCGTTCTTTGTCCCTCGCCGAAATTAAGCTGGTTGCCGAAAGAACCCTCGATATTTTGGTCTATTTACAGCAACAGGTTCCCCCCATCCTGCACAGAAATATTTCTAGCGCAAATATTTTGCTAGATACAGCTTTAAATGTCTATTTGATTGATTTTGGCTTTGCCAGTTGGGGTCTAGAGGACGTGGTAGCCAACAGAATTTTACCGAGCGCCCAAGGATTTATGGCTCCCGAACAGATGAGCGAACCATGTCTGGCATCAGATTTATATAGTTTGGGTCTGAGCCTGATTTATCTGTTGAGCGATCGCAATTTGCCATTAGTTTTGCCTGCGGTTGATGACTTCGAGGAGCTAAATTTGATTAGTTTACTACCCGACCTAGCTCCCGAGTTTCGGACTTGGCTGGCAAAAATGATTCGAGTCAAAGTAAGCCAGCGTTTTACCGATGCTAAATCTGCCAGAATTGCGCTGCGGGAACTCGATCCGGCTTTGACGTGGGAAGATGATGACAATCCGAGCCAAAATCGTGTTTTAGCTAGAGAAGATGTACTAGAGCCAAATTCTTTGCTCAAGCCCAAAATTGTCGGTGGTCTTGCCATTGCTAGCGTGACGATGGTGGCAACCCGATGCGTTGATTTTGCTGCCAGTCGAGTCGAGTTGACTTTTAACGGTGTGGCGATCGCAATTTTGGCAACTTTAGCAATTTCTGTTACCCAGCTAGGTGCTGCTGGTATTGTCAGTTCCGAGCCTCAAGCTAAGGTGCAGGGAATCATTCTGAGTGGAATTATTCCTATTATCTTAGTTGGCGCTAGTAGTTTGATTTGGGGCGCTGCCGAAGCCGTAATTATTGCTGTAGCGATCGCCTGGAGCGAAGTCTTGTTGCTTTCCTATGTTTGGGGCAGGTTATTTGTTAGCAATTTTCTGGTTCGAGGCAGCCTGTGGTTAGGGGCAGTGGCTCTGGGTCTGACCGTGGGTTTAGTCTCGTTTTAATCAAACAATTGAGCCTTGAAAACTCTCCGCTATAATTCAAGGGGGAATAATAAAAAGCGATTAAATTGCAATTAACGCAATCGCGATTGACGATTAATTATCGTTCGTATTTTCTCAGTAACCCAAAAATCTAGACGATGTTGTGGAGGAGACGGCATTGGACGAACTCAGAGCAGGACTAGCTTTAGCTACCGAAGAAGAACTACAGCACATTACCCAGGTATTATTTAACCGTCGTTTTAATCCTCTCGACTATTGGCAAACTCCCGAACCGATCGCCGTCCAAAGCCAAAATTTAGAGCTGTGGCTGGATTCCCTCGAGCAGAGATTTCGCTATTTAGCGGCGGATGGCATGACTGTTTTGCGCGGACGTACTCAGGAAGTATCCTATCGCCACATTCTAATTAAAATCTGCCAATATCTGAAAATTCCCTATTCTGAGGCTATGACAGCCACGGATATCGAGGCAGAAATCTTTTTACACTTGGTTAGCAAAGCCTGGGACAAGTTGCCTCCTCAGGAACAAAAAACCCTACAGGCTCAGGTGGGCAACTCTTTAGCAGCGGCGCATCCTCCCGAACCCCTCCCAGTTCAGCTACAGCACAGCCCCCTCAAAATTTTGCTTAAGGGTACAGGTATCGTGACTGTCAATACTGTCCTAAAGTCCTGGTTGCTTAAGCATATAGCCCGCCAGTTTGCCCTCCATTTTGCGACTTATCAAGCGGCAAAAACAGCTTTAGTTAAGGGTAGTACTACTGCCGTTGCCGGATTGGGCAATCAACTCGCACTTCAGGCAGCAAAAAAAGGGATGATGACCAATGCCGCCCGCTATGGAGCTGCTCGAGGAGTTTTTAGTATTTTAGGTCCCATCGTTTGGGGCTATTTTGTGGCAGATTTAGGTTGGAAAGCGATCGCCACCAATTACGGTCGGGTGATTCCCATCGTCTTTACCCTGGCACAAATAAGACTGATTCGCGGGGAATATCTCGCTTTAGGTTAAGTATTGTAGAGCCAAACCCCGATCCCGAAGCCAAAATTGCGTCTCCTATAAACAATTTATTAAGAATGTCCGGGGTGAGTAGAAATACCTCGGATCATAATAGTGATGAAAGGAAATTTATAAGTAAAACGACCTAGTAAAATTTTTGCTTTTTTCTATATGACCCACTTTCCTTGGTTAACTACCTGTATTTTATTCCCTATCGTTGCTTCGCTCTTTTTGCCGCTAATTCCCGACAAGGAAGGTAAAACAGTGCGCTGGTATGCGTTAATTATTGGCTTAATCGATTTTGCTATTCTCGTTTATGGCTTTTACCAAGACTACGACTTTAGTAATCCCGATCTACAGCTAGTCGAAACCTATAGTTGGATACCTCAACTCGACCTCAACTGGTCGGTAGGTGCCGATGGTTTGTCCATGCCCCTAATTTTGCTCACGGGCTTTATTACCACCCTGGCAATGATGGCGGCTTGGCCGGTTAGCTATAAGCCCAAGCTGTTCTACTTCTTGATGCTGGCAATGTATGGCGGACAGATTGCCGTCTTCGCCGTTCAAGATATGCTGCTCTTTTTCCTAGTTTGGGAACTAGAGTTAGTGCCGGTATATCTGATTTTGTCGATCTGGGGTGGCAAAAAACGTCTTTACGCCGCTACCAAATTTATTCTTTATACTGCCGGGGGTTCCTTATTCATCCTGATTGGGGCCTTAACCATGGCATTTTATGGCGATACCGTCACTTTTAACATGAGTGCGATCGCGGCGAAGGATTATTCTCTCAATCTGCAATTATTCCTCTATGCCGGCTTCCTAATTGCCTATGGAGTCAAGCTGCCCATTTTTCCTCTCCATACTTGGTTGCCCGATGCTCATGGGGAGGCAACTGCCCCGGCTCACATGCTGTTAGCGGGAATTCTGCTGAAGATGGGGGGATATGCCCTGCTGCGGATGAATGCAGGAATGCTGCCGGATGCTCACGCCTTTTTTGCTCCCGCTTTGGTAATTCTGGGGGTAGTCAATATTGTCTATGCAGCACTGACTTCTTTTGCTCAGCGCAACCTCAAGCGTAAGATTGCCTATTCCTCGATCTCGCACATGGGTTTTGTGCTGATCGGCATTGCCTCTTTTACCGATTTGGGCACCAGTGGAGCAATGCTACAAATGATTTCCCATGGTTTGATTGGAGCTAGTCTGTTCTTTATGGTGGGAGCTACCTACGATCGCAGTCATACTCTAATGCTGGACGAAATGGGCGGTGTTGGACAGAAGATGAAAAAAATCTTTGCCATGTGGACGACCTGCTCTTTTGCTTCCCTGGCACTCCCGGGAATGAGTGGTTTTGTTGCTGAATTGATGGTATTTGTTGGTTTTGCCACTAGTGATGCCTATAGTTCAAGCTTTAAAGTCTGTATTGTCTTCTTGGCGGCGATCGGCGTAATTTTAACTCCGATCTATCTCCTGTCAATGCTGCGAGAAATGCTCTATGGGCCGGAGAATCAAGAGCTAGTCGACCATACTAACTTAGTGGATGCCGAACCCCGCGAAGTGTTTGTGATTGCCTGTCTGTTGATTCCGATTATTGGAATTGGACTCTATCCTAAGCTAGTGACACAAATTTATGATTCCAGCATTAGCCAGCTAACCCTGAGATTGCGTGCTTCTGTGCCCAGTCTGGTTCAGCAAGCCAATGCACCGGCAAATCACTATTCGATGATGTCTCTAACTGCACCGGAAATTGAGCCCGCCAACACCAACAAGTGAAAACAGCCATTTATAGTTAAATTCATTCAGGGGTCTGGCACTGCTAGACCCTTATTTTCTTATTGGGATAATCTTCAAAAGACAGTTTGAAAACGACGATAAAATTACTCCAGTAGATCTACATCTCGACCGGGTAGAGGAGTAGTGGGAAGGGGAAAAGAATCTCTAGAGCGAATCTGGGAGATAAACACATATCCAGAAAGAGCGATCGCCAATAAAGAAAGCAGTCCAGCGATTTTTAACCAACTCTGGTTAACCTTGACCTGTCGATCTACATCTCCGATGGAGGCACGAATTGGATTGACTACGGACATTAGTTCTTGACGATTTTTGGTTTCGTAATTTTCTAGATCGGGACGCATCTCATCTCGCTGTACTGCCCACTCCTGTAAAGCCGCTCGCTGGCGAGACCAATCATCTAAAGCTTCTGACACCTTTGCGTCGAGTTCCTGCTTCAGGGTATCAATTTGCTGGCTAAATTGACGATTTAAGCTACGGTTAGCCAAATTAAACTGACTGTTGACGTTAATCAACTCTCGACGAATAGATTTCCAGTTGGCTTGATTTTTTTCTTCTAGCTGAGAGACGGTAATATCGCCGGCATCGTTAATTTTGCTTTCTAGCTCGACTATACGCTCCCCAAGTTGCTGTAGGTTTGGGTTTTCGCCATCTTCTTCTCCCCAATTGCGGGCGTTGTGTTCGGCAATCAGATCGTCTAGCTTGAGGCGATAGGTATCGACTAGTTCTTCTAGCTTTACCTGGATGGGAATTAAAGATTCATCTTGGCGCAGGGATTCCAATAGTTTTACATTGTTGTGGACGGAGCGAATTTTCTTAACTAGCTCTTCAGGAGTAGTATTCTTTAACAGGTAGCCTTTTGCCCCCGCCCGCAGAGATTTACCGAGATAAACATCATCGTCGTGACCACTGAGGATAATTACCTTAACCTTAGGAAACCGTTGGGAAAGAACTTTCGTCGCTTGCAAACCGTTCATTTGTGGCATGTCGATATCCATCAACACTAGCTGAGGCTGTAGCTCTTCTACCTTGGCGATCGCTTCTTTGCCATTATGGGCAATGCCCAAGACATTAATATCTTTTTCTACTTCAAGCCAATTTTTTAAGACCTCACATAAAAGAGCCTGGTCGTCTACTAATAAAATATCAATCATTTAATATACCCAAACCGCTGGAATAGTTATTATTTTCGCTAAAGTAAATTTAAAACGGCGTTGGTAAATGCGTAATGCTATCAACAATTTGTTTATCTGTTTG
>JBCBIN010000281.1:0-5579 GCA_038524555.1 Cyanobacteria bacterium J06623_7
CCTAATTATCTTGTTTAATTTATCTCAATTCACATCAGACGCATTTTGCTCGGGTTAATTAGAACCATCATGCAACACTAGCTTAACTTGAGACAGCATTCTGATAACTTGGCCTTGTCCCTGAACTACACACCAGGAAACAATAGCCCAGGTTTGCCAACTTTGCCATAACTCTAAACTTTGGCTGCCCAAACAGATACTCGTAAGCATAAAAATAAAGATCGAACCGCGTAAAAGCTTTTCCGGGATTTCCTTTGGCCAGTTATCACAATTGCCTCCAGAGTATCGATATACTATGTAGAGCAAGCTACGTGACAAAATCTGACTTGAAAGCAAAGTAATGCCGATTAAGTTAGTTGCTGTGACCGCTAAGAAACCATAATAGCGGAACGACTGTAATACTATATAAAGCCAAGTTCTCGTCTGTTTGTTTACATAGTTATAGACCCTAAAACAGCATCTCATACAGATTAAAAATAAGAGCCAGGTTGAGTAAGTCAAAAGGGTGGGGTTTAAAAAACTAACTGCTTCCGCCCAAGAACTAGTCCAAGATAGGGGAGCGACTTGAGCTTGTTCCAGTAATATGATGCCAACCCAACCAAACCCCAATGACCACAGCCAAGGTAAAGCAGTATTCATCATCTGCCGGTGGGAATAGTAGGCGGGAGAAAGTTTGGGCTGAGATTCGTATTGTTCTGCTATGCGATCGTTTTCGTAATAACCCAGCTCGTATACGCACCAGAAAGATATTAACAGCGATATTATCCCAACTATATGTATTAAAGGGTTGCTGGCTGACCAAGAAAAGGCTAATACAAGCAGGGGTACATCATCCCAAAGAATAACTTTTAAAGTGTATTTTTCATTTTTACGCTTTACTCTTTCTAAATAAGAAAACGGTAAATAAATGTTTAATAAAGACGATTTGGAACTAACCAGAGATAATGTATATATATATAGTCTATAAACATAATTAATTAGAGAGAGTATGCCCTCATTTTTACTCAGATAGACTGGAGCAGGTGATGATAAGTCGTCAACCAAATCGGCGTTTTTGTTCGATTTTGTTTGCATTTTAAAAATGGGATACTTCTAATTTAATTTCCTATATGCTTATTGCTTGCTTAACCCAGATACAGCAATATTATAACTAAGTTTTAATGCCTAAAAAGAATATTTAACAGACTAAAGCGTCATTAAATAAGATAATAATTAGTTAATCTTACAGTTGTTTGGTAAAAAATCAGTAATATGTCTGGATGTATTAGTTAAGCTCCACTTATTCCAAGAGCTTTAACTAGATGCCGGTTTTTTTACGCGATCGCGATCGCCAACTTGTAATTAAAATATTGGGAATTACCGTATCATCCCACTGTTGGGGCTTTTCGCCCACTCTGACTATGACCAAATCTTGTTCGGGAATGATATATACTCGCTGATTAGAGGCACCGTCTAAATAGACAGTATCTGCCGCTAAAAAGGGTTGCTCGGCATCGCGACTATAAAGTCCCGGTTTGGAGTCTGTGCGCGCCTTTAGCCAAAGATGATATCCGTAGTTGTCTGATAGAGTAGAAGGCTGTATCATTCGTTCTAACCAGGATTCGGATACTATTTGTCGATTATTGACCCGGCCCCGAGTTAAAAAAAGTTGACCGACTCTCCCCCAGTCTCTCGGGGTAGCAAAAAGACAGCAGAAAGGTTTTGGATTTCCCTGAGAGCGATCGAGCCACAGCCAGGCATTATCGGCTTGTAAGGGTTGCCAGAGACGAGATGAAAGATAATCGGTATATTTTTCTCCCGTCGCCCTTTCTAGAACTTCACTGAGTACCTGAGAATTGCCATTGTTGTAATTAAACACCTCTCCTGGCGGTCTAGCGGCCGGAATTTTTAACGCCACTTGGTCGACATCATTGCCAGCATACATTTGTACTAAGTCTGACCAAGGATTATTGGCATCATCTTTATTTTCTAGACCCGACTGCATCCGCAGTAAATCTTGAATGGTAATCTTACGGCGATCATCTACTGACCATTCGGCGATGTAGTTAGCAACGGGTTCTAATTCTGATTTGATATCTCCTTCGGCGATCGCAATGCCAATCAACAAGGCTAAAACTGTTTTGGACATGGACATCGAGTTGGAAGTGGAAGCGGCATCAAATTCTCCCCAATAGCGTTCCCAGACCAAATTTCCTCGGTGCATGACCAGCAGTGCTGAAGAATCCGCCGCCGCGGCATAGACAGAAACTCGTTCTAAACTGGCGAGATCAAGAGTGCTTGGATTGGCTGTAGGTAGTGGGCGGGGATTGCCTTTGACGATTGCTTGGGGCTGATACCAGTCCGTATTGGTAATGGGGTTATCGGGATAAGTTAACAGTCGTCGAATAAAAGTCCAGTTTAAGCCCATCGTCATACCGACGGCAGATAATATAGCGATCGCCACAGCAGCGCCTAGCCTGAATTTGCTTGCTGTCAGAACTACTTTAAATCTACTCATAACTATCTTTCGGCGATCGAAGAGTTTTACTAAACTAAAAAATGTACTATTAATAGAGCGATCGACTTTTACCGTAGCAATTATTAAGGAGCAACCCCAGTTTTGGAGTCACGATACAACGCAGCCGACATCGAGCAAAAATGGCAACAGCAATGGCAAGAATCGGGAATAGATAAAACTCCCCAGCAAAGCGATTTGCCTAAATTTTATGCTCTATCTATGTTTCCCTATCCCTCGGGCAACCTACATATGGGTCACGTTCGCAACTACGTCATCACCGATGTAATTGCTCGTCTCAAACGGATGCAGGGTTATCGGGTGCTACACCCTATGGGTTGGGATGCCTTTGGTTTGCCCGCCGAAAATGCGGCGATCGATCGCGGTATTCCTCCTGCCAAATGGACGTTCCAAAATATTGCGCAGATGCGAGAACAGCTCAAGCAGTTGGGGCTTTCAATTGATTGGGAACGAGAAGTTGCTACCTGTGCGCCGGATTATTATAAGTGGACGCAGTGGTTATTTTTGCAGTTTCTCGATGCGAATCTAGCCTACCAGAAAGAGGCGGCGGTCAATTGGGATCCTATTGATCAGACGGTGTTAGCCAACGAACAGGTTGATAACGAGGGTAGAAGCTGGCGCAGTGGCGCGATCGTCGAACGTAAATTGCTTAAGCAGTGGTTTTTTAAAATTACCGACTATGCCGAGAAACTTTTACAGGATTTAGACCAGCTTGAGGGGTGGCCAGAACGAGTCAAAACCATGCAGGCCAACTGGATTGGCAAATCTGTAGGTGCTTATTTAGAGTTTCCTGTAGTGGGGCGTGATGATAAGATTGCCGTCTTTACTACCCGTCCCGATACGGTATACGGCGTCACCTATGTCGTACTCGCACCGGAGCATCCTTTGACCCCTGAAGTGACTACTCCAGAACAAAAAGCAGCGGTAGAGGCATTTATCGAGGAAATCAAAGGGGAAACGGAAATCGAACGGACGGCGGAAGATAAGCCCAAGCGGGGTATTTTAACTGGTGGGAAAGCCATCAATCCCTTTAATGGGGCAGAAGTACCCATTCTGATTGCCGATTATGTTTTATACGAATACGGTACGGGAGCAGTAATGGGTGTCCCCGCTCATGACGTGCGAGACTTTAAGTTTGCCACGGAAAAAGGTTTGCCGATTAAAACCGTAGTTATTCCTCAGGGTAAAGACCCCTACGAGCCGTTAGAATCAGCCTATACTGAACCAGGAAGAATGGTTAATTCAGGGCAGTTTGACGGTACGCTCTCTGTCGAAGGTAAAAGCAAAATTATCGCCTACGCTGAAGAAAAAGGCTACGGTAAAGCAAGGATTCAGTATCGCCTAAGAGATTGGTTGATTTCCCGTCAAAGATACTGGGGTTGTCCCATCCCGGTAATTCACTGCGACGACTGCGGTGCTGTTCCTGTACCAGATCAAGATTTACCCGTCGAGTTACCCGAATCCGTTGAGTTATCCGGGCGAGGGGGTTCTCCTCTAGCTCAACTAGATAGCTGGATTAACGTTCCCTGTCCTAATTGTGGCAAGCCAGCTAAACGGGAAACTGATACCATGGACACCTTTATTGATTCTTCCTGGTATTTCCTCCGCTACAGTGATGCCAATAACGGCGATCTCGTTTTTGAGCCTGATAAAGTTAATGACTGGATGCCCGTCGATCAATATGTGGGAGGAATCGAACATGCCATCCTGCACCTATTGTATTCTCGTTTCTTTACCAAAGTATTGCGCGATCGCGGTTTACTCAGCTTCGACGAACCCTTTAAACGCCTGTTAACTCAGGGCATGGTACAGGGGTTAACCTATAAAAACCCCCAGACTAATAAATATATTCCCTCGGCAAGTGTCGATCTCAATTCTCCTGTAGACCCCGAAACGGGAGATAAATTAGATGTCTTTTACGAAAAGATGTCTAAATCCAAATATAACGGTGTTGCGCCAGAAGATGTCATCGGTCAATATGGCGTGGATACGGCGCGAATGTTTGCCATGTTTAAAGCCCCCCCAGAGAAAGATTTAGAGTGGGATGATGCTGATGTGGAAGGACAGTATCGCTTTTTAAATCGGGTTTGGAATTTAGTCACCAGTTTCGATCCGGCTGCTGTCGCCAAACCAGCAGCAGAATTAAGCAAGACAGAGAAAGATTTACGTCGAGCGATCCATACTGCCATCAAGGAGATTACCGAAGACCTATCGGGAGACTATCAGTTTAATACCGCCGTCTCGGAGTTGATGAAGTTGAGTAATGCGCTTAAAGATGCTAAGTGCAAAACATCTCCTACTTACCAAGAAGGAATTGAAACCCTAGTTTTATTACTTGCTCCCTTTGCCCCCCATATCGCCGAGGAATTGTGGCATAAATTGGGCAACGATTCTTCCGTCCATCAGCAGCAGTGGCGCGAAGTCGATGAGTCGGCTTTAACCGTCGATGAAATTACCCTGGTGGTGCAGATTATGGGTAAAACACGCGGTACAATTCAAGTCCCTGCCGGTTCGGATAAAGCAGCGCTAGAGCAATATGCTACTGAATCAGACATCGCTCAAAAGTATATTGCCGGGAAGGAAGTACGCAAGGTAATTGTCGTACCAAATAAACTGGTTAACTTTGTGGTGGCGAAATAGTCAAAGACTGTCTCGCGCGACCGAAGGAAGTGCTTTAGTGCAAAGACGCTAAGGCGCAAAGAGAGAATGAAGCTTGATTGACTAAATTTATGGCGTTGGTAAACGGGTAATACTATTTCTAATGGTGTACTAGCAGTTCATCAATCAGATCTGAATTTAATTTCTCCATATTGCTCAGAACTATTTCTGCACCTGCGGTTAATAGCTTCTGGGCGTAGTCTTCTTTTCTGGTCTGAGTACCCTGGACGTGAGGGGGTAAAATGCCAACCGCAATCCATTGGCGCTCTGGCTTTTGTTCTCTGGCTTTTATTACCGTATACATATCCGCTACGGTATCGCCTAAGTAAAATGCTGGTGTATCTTTGGTAGTTGATTCTATTTGAGCGATCGCCTGAAACATTCCTGTCGGGTCAGGCTTACTGGG
>JBCBIN010000282.1:0-5556 GCA_038524555.1 Cyanobacteria bacterium J06623_7
TCTTGAGGCTTATAGCTTAAGGCTTATAGCTTTAAAACAAACTACTCTTATTTTTATTCACACTGAACGTTTAATAGTGCCTCGTACCATCCGGCATGGTTATCGCCGTCAATTTTGCCCGGTCGAAAATCGCATCTTCAATGTCTGCGTCCGTTAGATTGGCTTGAGATAGATTAGCTCCTTTCAGGTTGGCTCCTCGTAGATTAGCTCCCGCAAGATTAGCCCCAGTTAAATCTACATTCGCTAGATTGGCTCCACGCAATTTGGCATGTTGTAGGTCAGCATGTTGCATCCTGGCATAGCTAAGATTGCTCCAGCGCAGATCGCAGCCCACTAAACTAGCAGATTCGAGACTGCTCTCTAATAAATAACTATGGCTCAAATGAGTTGAAACTGCCTTCACACCAGTTAAATTAGCCTGATAGAAACTAGCAGACTGTAACTCTGCCTCAAACAAGTTGGCTCCCGATAAATCGGCGCGATCAAAACTAGCTTGGGTCAGATCTGTCTCGCTCAAGTTAGCTCGATTGAGTTTCGCCTGAGAAAAATTAGCTAAAGATAGTTTTGCCTGTCTCAAAGATGTGCCAATTAAGTTCGCCTGCGTAAAATTAGCTCCTGACCCAAAAATCAGCCTCAAATCTGAACCGATAAAATTTGCCCGAGAGAAATCAGCATCAGTCAAATTTGCCGACTGAAGATTCACCCCGGTTAAGTTAGCTTTCCTTCCCCTAACGTCAAACAATTGAGCCGAACATAAATTAGCTCCCGTCAGATTAGCTTTCTCTAATAAAGTGCTGCGGAGGTCTGCACCACAGAGATGAGCCTTCACGAGATATGCAGCCGTTAAATTGATGCCGCGTAGATTAGCATCGATTAAATTAATTTCTGGCTGTTGTTGGCTATCCAACCAGTTTAGCCAGCTAGCTGCTCCCTGTTTTAATCTAGTTAGATGCTCGATGTTTGCCACTTAAAACTTACCTGCGATCGCTATTTACCTCAATTTATTTCTCTATTATCCCTGCTTTAATCCCAGTTCTCCAGATTTATCGCATCATTCTCATTTATTTTTTTTCTGCTTTCCTTGCTCTCGGCACACTTTATGCATGGTGAGCGATGCGAGTTCTTTAGGACTATTCTGTCTGCTCTTTTTTCTGTTTAAAGACTTCTCTTCCGGCAATACTTTCTAAGGCGGCTAGGGCGGCGGCAGCACCAGCAATGATGTCTCTTTCTTCTCCTCCTAGATATACGCGACCAAAACTACCAATTGAAGTCACTTTGAGAATATTAATCAAGGCTGCTTTTTCTGCTTCGTTAGCTGCTAAGGAAGCATAGGCGGCTGGCTGAACTTCTAAAACATATAAAGTCTGACCTTCTAACAACATCTGTCCGCGACAATCTCGGTTGACTAGCTGGGCTTGATAGGCATCAATATTGCGAATAATTTGACTGGAAACTACCTTGGGCTTGAGGCTATCCTGTTGCTTTACTCCGAGGGTTTCTAAAATTGCTCTCCCAGCTGCCTTAACCTCTCCCTGACGGTTGGCATGAATTTCTAATAGTCCATATAAACGTTCCACAAACTGTACTCCCGGGCGTACTACTGCAGATTTGAGAGCCACGTCAGTAATGCGATTAATCTCAATGCCCGGAGATATTTCGATCCACAATGAAGCATCTCCAGGAAGGGGTAAAAATCCTGATGCTACTGTCCCGATATAGGCTGCATGCTGCAATTGTAGACGATCTAGATAGACATAACTGCGAAGTTCTACACCCAAAATCTCATTCCCCTTGTTCCCGTGAATTTATCTCTCAGCCAACCTCCAGCTAACCAGTTTGTGCCGGTAGTTGTAAAGAGTATGCCCTTTAATCTAGGAATTATCGATTGATTTCCTACAATACGCTTTGTGTGAATTAGCTTAGTTGAAAGGTTATCAGCTCGTAGCTATCAGCTATTGGCTTTTTGAGTTATTCAAAGGTTAACTATGTAAATCTGGGGTTACGTAATCTCTTCGTTTCTGACTTATCTATTTTGGTTATTTTAATTCACACTAGACGTACGATACAAAATACTGTATATATTTTGCTGGCGCATTTATAGTTAGTAACTTTCTGGATGAAATGCTTCGAGCTAATAGTCTATCATTGCGACAAGTTTTCATAGCTTCTATCATCACTCAGATTCTAGTTGCAGGAGCTTTAACTGGTTATTTCTCGGGACAGAATCAATATCAGAGCAGCAAAACTGAAACCTCGATCACAAACTCGAGCGCAATTGAGACGAAGGAGGAATTGAAGCCAACAACAGTAATTTACGAGCCTCATTCCAATTACACTAGAGTTAGTTCGAACACCATCATACTTACCACCGTTATTTTTATTGGTGCGCTCATCAATTGGTTAATTATTAGGTCGGTAAGAGGAATTGCCAAGTATGCCCAAGCAATAGCCCAAGATAAAACAGGCTGGAACGAGCCACAGTTAAAGATTAAAGAGCTAGTTATCTTAAGAGAATCTATTCACTCCATCGCTCTACAACTGCAAAATTCGCGACAAAACATAACAGAGCTACGGTCAAAGTGCGATCAACGTATTGCCGAAACTACCAAAACTTTTCAGACAGACAATCAGAGACTCAATCGTTTAGCCCACATCGACGGTTTAACCCAAGTTTTTAATCGCTATTATTTTGACAAAATTTTGCCTCAGCTATGGAAGTTGTCGATTCAAGAGTATCAGCCGATCTCGTTAATTATGTGTGACGTAGATAGCTTTAAACTATATAACGACACCTATGGACACCTGATGGGAGATAAATGTTTGACAGAGGTAGCCCAGGCTATTTTGCGGGGAGCAAATCGTCAGCTAGATGTGGTTGCCCGTTACGGCGGGGAAGAATTTGCCGTAATTTTGCCTCATACAGATGCGGCTGGCGTAGCTGAAGTGGCGAAAAAATTGTTAACTGTGTACACCAGATCGATATAGTTCACCGTGCCGCTGCGGTTGACGATCGCATTACTGTTAGCTGTGGCGTTGCCAGCATTACTCCCCAAAGTCACGATTTACCGCTGGAGCTATTACAACGAGCAGACGAGGCTTTATATACAGCAAAGCATCAGGGTAAAAATCGCTACGTCATGACAACTTATGGTCGTTCAAATTAATTTACGTATCATTATCATGTGTTGATTCGGGAAAACAGAGATTAAGAACTGGAGATTGGGGACTGGGAACTGAGAAATTTCAAATAGTATTTTAGTACTTAAGCTTCTTATTTGGAATGACTATAAATCTTATCAAAGCAACTGATTCAATCCTTGATTCACCAACGTCGTAATAAAAAAGCGATCGCCAAAATTAAAATCGATAATTATAGGTTTTCAATAAACTCTTCTATAGATACATTTGCTTGATTTAGAATACTTTTCAGAGTACCAACGGCTAAAGTTTTATTGTGTCGAGGAACAACACAAGACAGCTTAGTATTTTCTTCATTCTCTAATTGCTTTCTCACTTTAATGTGACTGCCTTTTTGACTAACTTTAGTAAATCCTAATCTTTCTAATGCTTTGATGGCTTTACTAGCCTGAACTCTCGGTAGTTTTGGCATTATTAAGATATACGTTGTTAAGTAGTCATTTCAAAAGTAGTAATTAATCTAGGCGAAGCCTTAAATTCAGGATAGTCTTCAAGATAAAGTTCTGTAGCTTCTTTTAAATTAGCTAAAGCTTCTTCTACAGTTTCACCTTGGCTTGCAGTACCGACTTCTGGACATTCTGCAACGTAAACATCTTCTTCCCAATATAAAATCGCTGTTAAAGTTTGCTTTCTATTAGCTATTGACTGTGAGGTCATAGGTATTATTGATGTTTTGATTTTAAGTGTAAACGATTTACAGTAGGAGAACGATAAAGTAATAAAAAAGCGATTGCCCCATAGCTTAAGCCAAAGCGATCGCTGAAATTTTCAAATGATTTGTGAGAATAGCAACAAAATAGAACGAAACAAAAACTAGATCGCTAATCTCGAATCCATCACCGACCGAGGCAATAAACTCATCAAAAGCTAGGTCAAAAGCTAGGTCAAAAGCGCCGTCGCCATCATTGTCTAAAGCAATAGCCACACTACGTCCTTCGTTGACTAAGATAGAGTAATCTTCTAAGCTACCAGCAAGCTGGATGACATCTTCTCCCGGAACAAAGTGAGAGATCTCGGCAGAATCGTCATAACTAGCAGAACTATAAAATGCTCCATCTTCATTTCCTAAGACGAAGAGATCAGCTCCTTCTGCAGCAGTTAAAGTATCTCTGCCACCAGCACCACTAATTACGTTGACTTCATTATCCGAGTCAGCAGATGCAGCAGCTTCCGGTGCCACGCCAAACAGAGTTTGATACATGATGCGGTACATGTCGGTATTATCGACCGTATCTTCTAGCAGATCGGAGTTTAAACCGTAAGCCTTGGATACAATGCCACCAGCAACATCAGTCCGACTAACGTAGGCTACGCCAAAATTAAAGATATCGCCGTCTGCATCGATATCACCAGTAGTAAATGGTGCCGTATCGTTACCGGTGGTACCGTCGAGAGGATATTGAATTCTATCAGCATTATCGCCAAAAGAAGTAAATTCCGACTGTACGCCAATTGTGCCGACTGTTTCACTCTTTTCGTCAACATCAATTATTTCTAAACCTCCCGCATCGCTATCAGCAGCGGTCAAAACCAGAGTATTGGGATCGACGTTATTAACAAAGTCTTGAGCAACACCGATAGCATCATCAGCCCGTAAAGTCGCTTCAATTCCGCCCGCACCGTTATTATTATTGGGAAAATTATCTGAACCTTCTTCTTCCAAGACAACCATAAAGCCATCTTCAGCATGGGTAAATTTATCTAGCGCCAAAGTGGTTTCTAGCATTTCGGCAACCGTCGGCGGATTTTCATTGCCAGGTTGTCCGTAAAGAATTAGATTACCTTCATCATCGACAAAGCCCGATTCTACTAAATCTGCTTCGTCAGTATCGTTATAGGTATCTTCGGCGGCAAAAATCCCCAAAACTTTTTCGGTATCGGCGGGTAAGGCTTCTAGTTCTTCGCGAGTGTAAACAACCGTGTAGCCAAATTCTTCGGCTTCGACGATGAGGTTGCGTCCGTCTTCCCGGATACCTTCTTCCCCAAAACGACCTACCGTACCAACCGGTAGATAATGAATCTCACCACCACCCATAATTACATCAACGTCAGATTCGACGATTTCGGTAGTGATAGTAGTGACATCGCGACGGCTTTCGGCATCGGCTAAGAAAACCCCCGTGCCCGGTTCGGCAATAAAGCCAGAATTAATTACCGCAGTTGGCTTATCTGAAGTGATCGCTTCTTCGAGACTTTGGTAGACATCCGATCTCCACCAAACACCTCGGCAACATTGGTAGTGTCATCCAAGATTGGTTCGTGACGGGCAATTAAAATCCCATCCCTAGAAGCATACAGTGTTGCGATCGCTCAGGGAGCAGATTTTATTGAACCCGACCTGGTAATTACTAGAGATGG
>JBCBIN010000283.1:0-5554 GCA_038524555.1 Cyanobacteria bacterium J06623_7
AACATCTTGCTCAATGAAGGTCTAAGAGCATGGATGGCAACCCAAGACCAACCACATCAAAACTTTGAATTCCCAGAGGAGGTTCTACCACGTGGTAACGCTCTCTAATTCTGCCGTTAGTGCAGGTCGCGATCAACCCTCAACAGGTTTTGCCTGGTGGGCAGGTAACGCGCGATTAATCAATCTTTCAGGTAAGCTGCTAGGCGCTCACGTCGCTCACGCTGGACTGATTGTCTTTTGGACTGGGGCGATGACTATTTTTGAAGTCGCTCACTATGTCCCCGAAAAGCCCATGTACGAACAGGGCATGATCCTTATTCCTCACCTAGCTACTTTGGGCTGGGGTGTCGGACCTGGTGGTGAAGTAATTAACACCTACCCCTACTTTGTAGTTGGTGTTTTACACCTAATTTCATCTGCTGTTCTTGGTTTGGGTGGCATTTATCACGCTTTGCGTGGACCCGAGAAACTAGAAGAGTATTCCAACTTCTTCAGCCAAGACTGGAAGGACAAAAACCAAATGACCAACATCATTGGTTATCACCTAATCTTGCTTGGTTTGGGTGCATTGCTGCTAGTATTCAAAGCCATGTTCTTTGGCGGAGTATATGATACCTGGGCTCCAGGTGGTGGTGATGTTCGTTTAATTACGAACCCAACTCTCAACCCTGCCACAATCTTTGGCTATCTAACTTCTGCTCCTTTTGGTGGCGAAGGCTGGATTATCGGGGTTGATAACATGGAAGACATTATCGGTGGTCATATTTGGATCGGTTTGATCTGTATTTCAGGCGGTATCTTCCACATCTTGACTAAGCCTTTCGGTTGGGCGCGTCGCGCTTTGATTTGGAATGGTGAAGCTTATCTTTCCTACAGTATCGGTGCTGTATCTTTGATGTCTTTCATCGCTTCTTGTTACGTCTGGTTTAACAACACTGCTTACCCCAGTGAGTTTTACGGCCCTACAAACGCTGAAGCTTCTCAGGCACAAGCCTTTACTTTCCTAGCTCGTGACCAACAAATGGGTGCGAACATTGGTTCTTCTCAAGGTCCTACTGGTCTAGGTAAATACTTGATGCGTTCTCCTACTGGTGAAATTATTCTCGGTGGAGAAACAATGCGCTTCTGGGATTTCCGTGGTCCCTGGTTAGAGCCCATGCGTGGTCCTAACGGTATTGACCTCGATAAAATCAGAAATGACATTCAACCTTGGCAACTACGTCGTGCTGCTGAGTACATGACTCATGCACCTAATGCTTCCATCAACTCTGTTGGCGGTATTATCACTGAGTCTAACTCCTTCAACTTCGTAAACATTCGTCAGTGGTTGGCTGCATTCCAATTCATTCTGGCTTTCTTCTTCCTCATCGGTCACCTATGGCATGCTGGTCGTGCTAGAGCTGCTGCTGGTGGATTTGAGAAAGGTATCGAGCGTGAAACCGAGCCATCACTATTTATGCCCGATCTAGACTAGTTACTGTATTAGCTAATTAGCTTGTCGGTCTAAGATATTAATGAGCCTCTACTGTATGGTAGGGGCTTGTTTTTTGGAATCAAAATTTTAGAATACGAGAAAATATAATCTCACTTTATCCTCTGGTAAAAGAGCTATCTAACCAAAACAAATCTAAGATATAGATATTACAAATTTTTAATTAACGATTTAGATCCAAATAAATGCCAGATTTAGCCAAAATTGCCGCTCAGTTGGAAAGTTCGAATTCTAAAGATCGTCTCTTGGCGCTAACGTCTTTAAGAGAAGTAGAGCCGCAAGACGCAGTACCTTTAATTAAAAAAGTTTTAAACGACGAGATATTGCCAGTGCGATCGATGGCAGTTTTTGCTTTAGGTGTGAAACCGACGGCAGAATGTTTTCCCCTACTTATTGACTTGCTGGCGGGAGATGAGGACTATGGAATTCGTGCCGATGCTGCGGGAGCATTGGGTTATCTCAATGACATTCGTGCTTTCGAGCATTTGACCAGAGCATTTTATGAAGACGACAATTGGCTAGTGAGATTTAGCGCCGCCGTTTCCTTGGGTAACCTACAGGACATTCGAGCCAAAGAATTATTAATGGAGGCTCTTGACAGTGAAGAAGTTATTTTACAACAGGCTGCGATCGCCGCATTGGGAGAGATAAAGGCCTTGGAATCGGTAGATAAAATTTTGACCTTTGTTAGCTCGGAAGACTGGTTAATCCGTCAGAGAATTGCCGAAGCATTGGGAAATCTCGATACGGAAAAAAGCATCTCTGCTCTCAAGTTTTTAGCCAAGGATTTACATCCTCAAGTAAAAGAAGCAGCTCTAATCTCCTTACAACGCCTGGGTCGAAGTTAATTTGTAACTTATAGCAGCTTTAACTATTGTTAAGTTGTGACCAGTACGGGGCAGGAAGAGAGATTAATTACCCGGTTGGTAACGCTATCGGCAGCAGCTTCTTCATCAATCAAACCCAGTCCTCGACAGCCCATAATAATCAGATCGGCATTAATTTCATCAGCAACATCACAAATGCTAAAGGCTGGTACTCCCTCTCGTTCGATAGTTTCAGCAGATATACCCCGGTTGGCAAAAAATAGTTTGGCTTCCTGAAGTAATTTTGCGACCTGTTCTTCTGAACTCATGGCGCCACTATCGTCAGTCTCCACCACGGAGAGGATGGTTAATTTGCTCTGATGAGTTTTAACCATGTCTGCTGTAAGTTGAATTGCACTACGGGCTTCTCTAGTCAGTTCGATGGGGAAAAGTATATTTCTAAACATAGAAGATAATTCAGTTAATGCTAATCATCAAATATCGTCGCAAGGGATTATTGTGTCAGAAAAGCTCCGCTAGATTGGCAAATTTTACCAATTTTAAATAATACGCAAATACATAACGGCGATCGCCTCAATCATTATCTATTCAACAACATCTTGAAAGCTAATAGGTTTGCGAGATAATCGATCGCCCTGACGGCAAACCAGATCGTAATTACAATAGCGACAGGCTTGTCGATCTCGATCAGGAGCGACGGGATAGTATCCCTGTTGGAGGTGGACTTTAACTCGTTGGGCAAACGCAGCCAGTTCATCGGTTTTTTTTTGGGGACGACCAATGGTTTTTTGCTTAGTTAGAGAATAGTAAGCTGCCGCATCGATTGGCTCGTTACGGTATTGCTCGGCGATCGCATCTTGATATAGAGCTAGCTGAAGATCTAAATTGGCTTTACCAGCAGCATCTTTGACACCAGGAGGAGTTGTGCTGCTAGTTTTGTAGTCAATCACGGTCAAACCGCGATCGCTGCGGTCGATTCGGTCTACCTGTCCCCGAACTTTTAAACCATGCCACTGCATTTGAAAGTCAGTTTCCGTCGCTAAAACTTCTCTTCCCGTTGGCAGAAATTCGGCTTTTGCGAGATTGAGTGCTAGTAACTCTAAATGCTCCTGTCGCTGTGCCGACCATCCAGGTAATTGGGACAGCTTTAGTTCTCGTTCTGCTGCCGAAAAAGCTCCCTCTAACTGTTGGCGATTGAATTGAGCCAAATCCTCTGCCGTTTTCACTTCCCTCAGAGCTAGCTCTAAACAACGATGGTAGAGATTGCCTCGTACTGCCGCACCTAAATCTGCTTCTGCTTCAGGTAATTCTTGCAGCTTTAACAGTCTGGCACTAAACCATTTAAACGGACATTGACCAAGCTGAATAAGCTGAGATGCACTAAAAATCTTCTGTTGCGGGTCGATACCAATGCCGATCACACCATCGTATTGGTCTGGAGCCCTGGCACTCTCACGGTTGTTTTCTACCTGAAAACTGTGGGTTATTGAGGTAATTGCTAGAGTATGATTCGCAGTTAGTAAATCGGGCTGGCGTAGATATAGTCGGCGAGCTTCTTCTATGCTAGCCAAGGGCAATAAATTATCTATGGGAGACGGTTTTAAGCCCAAACGTGACAAGTAGGGACTGGGTAGGCTCGGACTGCGATCAATTAGTTGGGGATAGGAAAAAGTAAGAGATTCCTTCGGCACGTTTAACATGCAGTAAAAATCCCAAGTTTCTCTTAGAGCCAGATCTTTGGCGGTAGAAATATTGAAACCTCGATTTACCAACTGCTGGCGGCTGTGAAAGTCTAAGAGCGGATTATCGGCGATCGCTTGGGGTAAAATGCCTTCAACCGCCCCGAAAACAAAGACATGGGCATAGTTGGTTCCGAATAAAGCGGTGGGACAATGTAACTCAATTCCTCCTCTACCAGGCTGGACAGGAACGGTCAATAGGGCGAGTAGCTCATTAATTTCTGAGATTAAGACCTGTCGGGGTAGTGGTGGGGCAGATGAGGATGGGGTCGGACTCAACTCTTTTAAACCCGACTGCAAGCGGTAATAGGCAACGACTTCTCTCGCCCAAACTCTGACATTTTCTAATACGTCCCAATCAGTCAAAATTGCTAAGAGGTGATCGCTCCAAGCGCTCCGAGTATAGCTAGTCGCACAATCGATCAGGCTAAGATCGATGCCTAACTGTTGCCATGCCGCTAAACCTTGAGGATGAGACTCTCTTGCTGACCGCCACTGTTCGGGGGACATCCTTGCTGCTAGGGGATGAGACAGCAGTTTTGCCGTTGCTTCAAAGGGAAAGTTATCTCGAATCACCTCTAGTAACAGCTTAAACCAGGCACCGAGGCGAGTTTGCTCCAGGGGAATTTCATAAGCGATCTGTACAGGTAAATTATATTCCCAGGCAACATCAATAATTGTCTCGCCGTATAGCTGTTCTTCTCTGGCGACTAGGACCATTTTTTGCAGAGCCACCCCTTGAGATTGGAGAACTTTGACCTGAGCCAGGGTGCCCCTAACTTCTGCCTCTAGATCGCTAAAAGTCCGTAACCTTGTTGCTGGGGATAGGTTAGATTTCTGTTTAAAACACTGCTGTAGCTGTAGCTTTCTTGCCGTGTTGGTTGGAGCTTCCGGAGTCGATCTCTCCCAGCCTTTAGACTGTAACCAGCTTGCAGCCTGAAGATTTTTGGGGTACAGCTCATCTAGAGGCAGGACAAAAATGCTTTTGGCACCGGCGATCGCATTAATTAAAGTTAGCTCTGCCTGACTGGGGGCAAAATAACCATAGAAAGTATAATATTTTTGATATTGAGCCCCTAAGGCACCCTGCCAATATAGTTCTGCCCCATCAATCCACCTATTTTTCCGGAGCCGCTCCTGGTAAGCAAGGGTCAATCTGGCTAATTCCTGGATTCTCAGGTCGGGAGTTGTCTGTAACCGATGCAGATCGATGCCGCTACCAAGCAAATCTTTAACCGTAGTTAAATAAGCTCTGGCTGTTCCGGCAATATCCCTGGTCTTAATTACTTTTCTTACCGCATCTTGCAGTAAACGCCGACTGGACAATGCCCCCGCCACTCCCAGACCCCGACGACGAACGATATTTTGGGCGAGACTTTCTAAACTAAGATGAGGAACCTGTAAGTAATGGGCGATCGCTTTACTAGGGGTAATTACCTGAAATTTTGCTCGTGCAATTAACTTAGAATCTAATTCAGATACGATATATCTGCCCA
>JBCBIN010000284.1:0-5546 GCA_038524555.1 Cyanobacteria bacterium J06623_7
CTCGCGAGCCTCTGATTTAACCGCTCTGGTTGTGGCTTTACTCGTTTCAATTCCAGCGGTGATCGCCCATTTTAACCGATCTAAAGTGCCCTCCCAGTTTTCTAAGGTCGTCTCCGAAAAACGATCTGCCTGCAGCTGGATACTAGTGCTTAAATCTTCGGCTAAATCTGGTAGAGCATCGGCAGATTTTTTGAGTACTTTTCTAGTTTCCTTACCAGTGCGGGGCGCAATCAATAACCCAACTGCGGCACCGATCGCACTTCCCAACATCAAGCCGCCAATAAAGACTCCAGTTGAATTCTGCTTCGACATAAATACCTCCCACGACCAATTTGATTAATTTAAGCTTACCAGTAGAATAGTTTCAACTATATATTGCGCCTTGCCGAGTTAAATCGAGCAATTTTGGATTTAATTGCATTTAATTGGGCGATCGCCACCGAGTCATGACTAGCAAAGCGGCAACTAGCTCCTTTATGCTACTAGGGCATGTCATCAATTTAAAAAAAAGAGCTTTTTTCGGCATCTTAACGACCTACTTCGTCGAAAAATAACCCCCGTAGCTCTGCTATGCAGAACATTTTTCTTCTTGTATCTCATTAAAATCGCTCTCAAAAGCATTCTTCCCCTCAATTGATGACACGCCCTAACTTCGGGCTAAATTATGACAACTATTTGATTCTTGTGATGAACGGCAGAATTGTCTTGAGTATTCCCCTTGATTTAAATAATAGGCAAGAGCTTACGGCAAATCTGGCAGCTAAATATGGAGCGGACTACGTAATCATCGGTCGCATTTTTCGTTCGACTATTACCGATGAAAGTTGTGAGGTCGATCTTATCTCTCGGTCTGAGCCTATTAATGAGCCTAGCTCAACGGGGGGAGAACGCCATTTTGAGCAGATTATTAGCTCTGAATTTAAGTTGGCAGGAGCGGATAGTTTTGATGATGGGACATTACAAAAGCTTGATCGCTGTCGGCAAATTGTCTATCTAGAATCCAGCGCCGTCGGCTATCAAGGCTGTTTACAAATTGCCCGCCTGGCTAAAATTATTTTAGAGGTGGGGGGAATTGCCGTAAGGTTAGAAGCTGCAGCTCTGGTTCACAGTCGAGATCGGTGGTGCGATCGCTATAATTCTGATGATGTCTTCGATATTTACTCGCTATTTGTGGCTTTGGTAGAAGGAGAGGAATACTACTATTCCTGCGGGATGCAGCAGTTTGGCAAAGCAGACGTTGCCCTTTCCCTGACCGAAGATATTAATTTGGCTATCTACGTCATGAACGTTTTCAACTACTATCGACTTACTGAGTCACCAATTTTGCAAGATGGGCATACTTTTCGACCCGACATTGAATGTCCACAGTACAGAATGAACTGGATTGCTGATCGCGAACATGAGGCAGAAGAGCATCCCTATAACCCCCACGGTAGATGGCTTTTGTCGATAGACTAGCCTAATTTAGCTTTTGAATCTAGCTTTTAGCTGAGAGATAAACCCAATTGCCACAATTATGATTAGGATTAAGATTGGTTGCCAGCCAATACTGATAGAGGGATCGGCCATAGTTTGATTGACTGGCGCACCTAAAACTTCGATTTGAGCTAGACCCAAGTGAGTCTGATCGATAAAGTTCCCTACTCCGGCTACATTCTTGCCATAGGCTTGATAACCCGAGCCCTGAAATTGACCGATCGCCTCAGCATTAGCACCCTGAAAATAAACGGGAACGGGACGAGTGGTGTGAGTTGCCCAACCGTTCTTGACCGTGGCATCGGAGCCCCAAAAATGTGCCGTAGTAACGGGATTGGGATTGAGGGTTAATTCGACACCGCCTTTGCCAATTAACAGACTGTTGGCTAAAACTTCGGGAAAATTATCATTGAGAGTTAAATAATGATCGTGGTCGGCAGTGACAATCAGCAGATTTTCCTGGTCGCCACCATTTTGCTCGATCCAGGTACGTGCAGTCGCAATCGACTCGTCAAAGTCTTTCATCGTTCCTAGTAAGTTGTCCATATCATTACCATGAGCCGCCCAGTCAATATCTCCTCCTTCGACCATCAGCCAAAAACCATCATTATCTTTGCCCAGCACATCCAAAGCTGCTTGGGTGAGTTCTGATAGCGTCGGATTGGCATCAATCTCTTGCTCGATAAAGCTAGCCATCGTTTCTGACTTCAACATCGGCGGTCTAATACTTACCGCCCCGTTAGCTGGATTAATATTCAAATTGTGTCCCGTGCGGCTATAGTCATCGTTAGCCGTTCGCCATGGTAGGTTTCCCCCCTGATGACGTGCACCATAAAGACCAAAAAGACGATCACCCGCTTCTGGATCGACCTGGGCGGCAGTATCAGCTAAAATTTGACTGGCGTTTTGACCTCGTTCGATAAAGGTATAGCCGTATTTTCCACGACGTAATTTTTTGACCTCAGCTTTGGTAATGTAGGTTTCGTCTGGTCGTCTTTCCGTACCGCCGTTAGTGAGGTAGTGACCGCCTCCTAAAACGACAGTGGGTTTGGTTTCGTTAACCATTTGATAGTAAATATTATCTCGCGGCTCAATTTTGTGACCGAATTCATCTACCTCATTGCTAATTCTGCCATCGTTATTGCCGGCTTTTTGGTCAAAACTATGGGGATTATATTTATAGCGATGATTGACATGGGCGATCGCCGAACCGGGAGTAGCATGGTTAAAGGGAACGGAGCTAACTACGCCGATTGATTTTCCGGCGCTCTGAGCCGCTTCTGCCGCCGTTTGTACGGCCTCTTCATAGACATCAACTGAAACTGCCCCAACATAGGTTTTGACCCCCGAATAAAGACCCGTCGCCGTTCCTGCCGAGTCGGGATAGAGATTTTTGATGTAGTTTTTATTAAAACCAGGGGTAGGGTTGCCGCGATTTTGATAGTAGTTATCATCCCAAGGAGTTACTCCCCCTTGTTCGAGGTCGAAAATGGGAATGTTGCCCCCAAGAATCTGGTTATTGGCATCGACAACCGGAGCTTCATTAAACCCCGCCCTAATACTGTCGGTAGTACTGTTGAGGTTTTCTGATTTAAGCTCAAAGCCAACTACTCGTGCGGGACTAGGATCGAACTCAAAGCCCGATTTTACCTCAGCCTGACCCGTATTATGATTGAAGACGTTGGGCTGAAAGCGAGGATTATGTTGGAGAGCGGAATTGCTTTTATTGCCATCAATATAAGTGTTGCCGGTGGTGGCGATAACATAACCCGATAAATTTTGATAGCTAGTTCCCGTTCCTTTACCTTGGGTATAGTAGTCATCTAGAGTTCGCCCCTGAAAATGAGCCGCAATCTCTTCATTGGTAATACCGGGGCTCGTCTCCCGTATCTGGGCAATTTCTGCTTCAATGCTTATCTGAATGGCACTCGCTCGCGACATTTCCCAGCCCATACCGTCGCCAATCATCAAGATGACGTTTTTAGCCATTTTATCTTTTCCCTAGCCAACCAAACGATTTTAGCCCAAGCAGATTTAATCGACGTTAAGAAATTAGTCGGGATTATTTTATGCGGCGATCGCCGACATATTTATTGACCCCAATTTTGTTAAGATTTTAAATATTAGGTAAATATAAATATACTTTTTAACCCCAGATGAATTTTAAATCTATAATATTTTGCTTTATTTTGAGCCTACTAATCTTATTCTCTTCCGGTCCGGCGATCGCCGCTGATTTAATTACCCACGCACCGGCAGATGCTAAAGCCTACATTGTCGAGCCAGCCGATGGTGCCACAGTACCCGAGACATTTACCGTCAAATTTGGTCTATCAGGCATGAAACTAGCTCCGGCGGGAACAGATGAACCAAACAGCGGACACCATCACCTACTAATCGATAAATCAGAATTGCCCGAGCTAACTGCTTCGCTACCTGCCACCGACCAGATTCGCCACTTTGGTAAAGCTCAAACCGAAACCGAACTAACTTTAGAGCCAGGGCAACATACCCTGCGTCTAGTTTTGGGTAACTATCTCCATGTACCCCACGATAACCCCGTTATTTCCGAACCCATTCAGATTACCGTGCGGTAATTTTGCCAGCGCTATTAAAACTATGCACTCCAACAATTCAGTCAGAGCCGTAGCGATCGCCTCTTTTCTTACGGTACTCTACTTACCGGCGATCGCTCATAATGTCGAGGTATCCAAAGAAGTTGCCGCGACTTTCCATATCGAACCCAACCATAATCCTCAGGCGAATGAGCCAACTACAGCCTGGTTTGCTTTAACTCGTCGTGGGGGTAACAGTATTCCTCTCTCGGAATGTGACTGTGCTCTCAATGTCTATGCCGTACCGAGAAAGGGCGAGGGTGAACCCATCTTACAGCCAGAATTAATACCTTTAGACGTAGAAAAATACCGGGAAATACCGGGGGCAGAAATAACTTTTCCCCAAGCCGGGGCTTACGAACTTGAAATTAGCGGTCAGGCAAAAGACAATAGCTTTGCTCCTTTCGAGCTGACCTATACCGTCAATGTCATACCATAATTGACAGATAGCTATTGACGCGGTTGGCGTTGGCAGTGAATATCAATTCTAAACTTGTACTACTGCTAGCAAATTTACTCGCTCGGTTAACCAGGATGCCAGATCCAAGACCGATAGGGGTTTGGCAAAATAATATCCTTGCGCCATTTCGCAGTTCAACCCAGTCATAATTTCCATTTGTTCTTCGGTTTCGATTCCTTCGGCAATGGTATCCATACCTAAAGTATGAGCTAGGGTAATAATTGTTTTAACAATTTCCAAGTTTTCTTGATTGCAATCAATATCCTCAATAAAGGAACGATCTATTTTGAGGTTGTCAATGGGCAAGCTACGAAGATAGCTAAAGGAAGAGTATCCCGTGCCAAAATCATCGATACTCAGTTTAATATCGCTTTTTTGAATCGCCTGAAGATTTTTTTGGGTAATTGCTTCAGATTCGATTAAGACTCTTTCCGTAATTTCTAATTTTAGACAGCTAGGATCTAGATTAGTATTGAGTAAGGTTTGCTCTAGTTTATTAATAAAGCTAGGCTCCTGAAATTGCTGGCTAGAAACATTAATACTCATTTTCCAGGCGCTACTTTCGGGGAAAGTGGCAAACTGTTGTTGCCAAAGTGCTAGTTGTTGACAGGCGGCGGTTAAAATCCAATCTCCCAAATCGATGATGAGTCCGATATCTTCCGCCAGGGGAATAAACTCTCCCGGAGAAATAATACCTTTCTGAGGATGATGCCAACGCACTAGAGCTTCAAATCCTTCTATCTTATTGTCTCGTAAAGAAATGATCGGTTGATAATCGAGATATAGTTCTTTTCTGGCGAGGGCACTGCGTAAATCTTGTTCGAGTTCGGACATCTGTAAGGTTTGTATCAACATCGATCGATCAAAAATTTCAAACCAATTTTGACCTTTTAATTTACTCCGAGTTTTTGCCCGATACATCGCGATATCTGCATCCCTCAGAATTTGTGAGCTATTTTGATAGACACGAGAACCATAGACGATACCTACGCTAG
>JBCBIN010000285.1:0-5533 GCA_038524555.1 Cyanobacteria bacterium J06623_7
CTGCAAAACTGGGATGCACTCAATCATATGTCGCGGCAGATGCTTACTTTAGTTGCTAATGTGACTGCTTAAATCGCGGCAAGGATCATTTACATGGTAGGCAAATAATTTGTAGAGTAGCCATAACTATCTCAAACCAAAGATATAAGCAGAAAATATAGACTTTCAATCTGCCATTTTTTTACTTAATTTTTGTTTATTTGCTCCTCTGCTAGTAAGCAGCCTGTTGCTTGACAATTTTGATCGCTTCTAACGCAATCACGATTTTTAAAGCGATCGCTATGTTTGGTTATCGTTGGCAATGCTAATAATTTGGTTGACTGTTGACTGAAAAGGTAGGGTTTTCTCTAAAATTTGGTTCGGGCAGAAAACTCTACTAGAAAGTAATAGGAACCACACTTACAGTCATTGAATAAATTTTTTATTATGAGAATAACTAAAGCAGAGAATTAATCAATTCTACGGAGACAAAATATATGACAATTGTACGTTATAACCCCTGGAATGAAATGAACTCATTACAACGTCAACTAAACAAAATGTTTGATGATGCCTTAACTCCCGCGTCCCTCGCTGATTTTGGCAACTTTTCTAAAGTACCTGCGGCAGAATTGACCGAAACCGAAGATAATCTAGTGTTAAAACTAGAGGTTCCCGGTATGAAGCCCGCTGATATAGATATTGAGGCAACAGCTAAGAGCGTATCTATTTCAGGAGAACGTAAGTCAGAAAATACTGCCGAAGATGAAGGAAAAACTCGTACTGAGTTCCGCTATGGTAGTTTCCAAAGAGTAATTCCTCTACCTGCTCGAATCCAAAACACCGAGGTGAAAGCAGAGTATAAAAATGGAATTTTGTACTTGACTCTACCCAAAGCTGAAGCTGAGAAAAACAAGGTAGTTAAAGTTAACTTACTTGATGGAGTTGATGCCTAGTGGCAGTTTTATAACTGATTAAATAGTAGTTGTGTAATTTAGATTGCGCCAGCCATGGTTAATTCTGTGGCTGTTTTTTTTGGTTGGCTACAAGCTTTAATTTATATCTGCTGCAACCATACGTACAGATAGTAAACCTTTAAGGCAAGAGCATTGGTAATTTAAGGTATGATTTTCGTAAATGCGATCGCCCTTAAATTATGCACACTCAGCTAATTGTCGAACGAAAGGTAGTTGTGTTTTCGCAGCCAAATTATGAACCGGCTTTGGAGTTAACGACTTTACTACGGGCGGGCGATTTTTTTCAGGTAGTTGAGGTTAATGGGCTAGATGATGATTGGCAGGTTGCCGATGGCGATACGGTAGTAGTATTTATCTGTCCGACTGATTTTCCCCAGGCGATTTATCTCACCGATACCATTGTTAAACTGGCTCATGATGCTGCCGCCGCTAGTTTAGTCTGGATTGCTCCCAGTGCGGCTGAAGATAGTGGTTTAGAGCAGGGATTGGCTAAAGCTGCGGAACTGGTGCATGGTTCAGACATAGAAACGTTGATTCTCCGACATGCACCAATATTCTCCGACCTGCTCAATTTTAAACACGAGATTAAATTTCGTCGGACTCTTTCTTTACCTTTGGGCGATCGCAGGTTGCCCTGGGTTGCTCCAGAAGATATTGCCATTGGTGTATATAAGTGGATTTCGGGAATCAATCAGCAGCCGCCGCCAGCGGTTTTGACCGGTCAAGAACAAATTGGGGGTTTAGACCTGGCATGCAAGATTTCTACTGTCTTACAGCGTAATTTAGACGGGATGGAGTTTGCCCTGCGCTGTTTTACGGCGATCGATACCGACCACAGTGGCGAGCTAGACCGAGAGGAAATGTATGTTTACCTCGAACAATTGGCCTATAGCCGGGAAGAAGCAGAAATCTTAATTGACCGAGCCGATATTAATCAGGATGGTTCGATTGACTTTAATGAGTTTGTTGCCGGTTTGGGACAGCATCTTGATCGCATTCTGGCAGATTTGCCCCATGAAGTGCAGTATGTTAACGTTCCCCGCTCTACCGTACTCTACGATCTGGGAGTTAGAGGCATTGGGGAAACTACGGTACGGGCTTGGCTGACTCTAATTGGTAGCTACTGCGATCGCGATTTTCCCGTGGAGCCCTCTTTGGCATGGTTGGGTCGCTCCGGTACTAATTTTGAAACTTGGCTGGAGCAGCATATTCTTGAATTTATCAACGTTTATATTCTGCCCGCCCGAGGCATTCTCACGATTACGGAAAGTACTCTCAACGGTAAGCCAGCCCTAACTACCCGGATGCTGCAAAGTGACGATCGCACTCTCGTCGGCACCAGAACCTTAGATAATCGCACCGTAGAATGGCAGTGGTCGGGGGAAAAAGCGATACGGAATCAGTACAGTATGAAACCGCAGGGGGAGGACAGCGCACCCTTAAATTCCAGGGCGATCGCCTGGTCGGCATGTCGGTACAGGGGACTTGGTTGGGTCGCCGGACGGCTAATAACCTCCTGTTCGAGCGGGATACTTTACCTCGTTGGCAGATTAATTTGTTTCGGGAGTTAGGAGAACTGCAAATTGAGGAAGTCGCTAATCTCGTCGATCCGGAAAGCATTGTCTGTAATTGTACTCAAACTACCTGCGGTCAACTTCAAGAACTAATTGCCTCTGGTTTGGATACCCTCGAAAAACTTGCCAATCAAACTTAAATTACTCTGGTCTGTGGTGGTTGTCAGCCCTTGGTAGAGGAAATGCTCGGGTCAGCCAGTCTCGATGTGGCAGAGATGCTGTTAAAACAAGATTTAGGCGCGGGTATCTGGCGCTTTCAATTTCGTCCCGTTAACGAACCCGTTGTCGCCCACCAGCCGGGACAGCATTTATTAATTCAAGGCCGCGTGGATGGAGTTTGGGTTACGAGAGCCTATACTCTTTCCTCCAACGCCAGCCAAACTAAACGCTACGAAATTACGGTCAAGCGTGAGGAAATGGGTCTATTTTCCCGCTGGTTGTGCGATCGCGCGGATGAAAAGTCTTTATTTCGCATTTCCCCCCCTCGGGGAGAATATGTCCTCGCATCTGAACCCCAGGTCTATTTTTTTGCCGGAGGTATCGGCATCACTCCCGCTATTTCCATGCTGCGAACTTTAGCCACCGCCAGAGACGATCGCACTTTTGTCTTAGACTGGTCTGCACCCCAGCCGCCAGGTTTTGTCTTTCAAACCGAGCTAGAATTTTTGCAGGATCGCCTGACTAATTTTAAAGTTACTCTCCGTCCGACTCGTACCCAAGGACGTTTAACTGAAGCAGAGGTCAAAGAATATCCCTATACCGATGGTGCCGTTGCTTTTCTCTGTGGTCCGCAAACCTACATGGACGCAGTGCGATCGCATTTACTCGCCACAGGATGGCCGGAATCGGCAATTCGCCAAGAGCTATTTTCTTCTCAGCTAGACGAAGACGGTAATGCTCAACTGCGGGTTCAACGACCTCCCGTAGAAGCGGTAGGGGGAATCAAGGCGGTGGAGAGCTATAGCTTTGAAGTCGAGCCGGTTAGTGAAGTTGCCCGAGAAGCCCAGGCATATCTCAAGCAGTGTTATCTAGAACGAGGTCTGCCGGAAGTATATCTACCCCGCTGGCAGGAAGTAAAGCAGCAAATTGCCGCTACGGGAACCTACGAGCATACTCTAGATGAGTTGAGCTATGGTGCGAGATTGGCCTGGCGTAACAGCAGTCGCTGCGTGGGCAGATATTTTTGGTCGAGTCTGCAAATTCGCGATTTACGACATTTGGCAACGGAAGAAGAGATGTTTGCCGCCCTGGTAGACCATATCAAAATTGCGACCAACAACGGCGACCTTAGAGCCTTGATGACGGCCTTTAAACCTGACGGTAGAAGACTCTGGAATTCTCAACTGCTGCGCTATGCCGGATATCCTCAAGCAGACGGTACTGTGTTGGGCGATCCGGCTAATGTCGAACTCACCCAAAAGGCGATCGAGTTGGGTTGGCAACCTCCGGAAAGTCGGACTCGGTTTGACTATCTGCCCCTTATCATTCAGCTACCCGGAAAAGAACCCAAGTGGTTCGATTTGCCGCCAGAAATTATCCTGGATGTTCAAATTACTCATCCTCACTACGACTGGTTTAAGGAACTAGGTCTTAAATGGTATGCCCTTCCCGCCGTTTGCAACATGTCTCTAGATTTAGGCGGTATCCAATATAGCTGTACTCCCTTCAACGGTTTTTATATGGGTACAGAAATCGGCGGACGCAACTTTAGCGACACATACCGTTATGATATGCTGCCGGTCATCAGCGATCGCCTGAAGCTAGATCGCCGTAGCAATGATACCCTTTGGAAAGATCGGGCTTTAATCGAACTAAATCTAGCCGTCCTCTATTCATTTAAGGCTCAGGGAGTCAGACTAATCGATCACCACAGCATGACCGACTACTTTATGGAGTTTATGCAGGATGAGGCTCAGTGCCAGCGCCCCGTACATGCAGACTGGGGTTGGATCGTACCACCTATTTCTGGCTCGACAACCCCCGTGTATCCCCTCGAGTTAGAAAATCGCATCATTAAGCCCAACTATTTTTACATGCCCGATCCCTGGCAAGTAGATAAGTATAGTCCCGGTGTTTGTCCGTTTGACCACAGTCATTAAAGCCTTAGAGCCTATAGCTATCTAGACCGACTTATCTTGTTAACTCTAACTGACGTTAACCGTGACGGGAATTCCGCGAATATTTATATAGCCGTTGCCCGGCTCGTTCTCTCGCTACCACAATTTCCCACACTTCTGACCAACGCTCCTCAATCAAGCTTTTCATTCTTTCCGATTGCCACTGAGGCAACTTATTTTTATTATTTTTAGCCATTCTGTCCATTACTCATCACTCCTGGTCAATAGTTATGTTTTACTGCTGATGATTCGCCTTCAAAGTCCGATCGTGGAGGCAAGCTGGCACATTGACATATTCATGCACCAGCGACAAAGCAGTATAGGGTCAGCATCGAGTTGACAATGCCTATCCTCAGATAACAAGGGGTCAATTACTTTTCAGCTAGATATTTTTAGCCGCGCATTTGCCCATTGCCAACAAAAACAACCTAACATTTTTTTCTAGCTTCTTGCAAATAATTATCAATAATCTTTGTTGGCGTCGATACAGTTTGATTTCTTCCCGTCCTTAATCTCCAATCTTGGGGAATTATTTTTTTTTGCTACTTGAGGTTGAGTTGATTAATGAGAAAAAACATCTTAATTGAAGTAAGAAATAAGCAAATTAACTATTCTTTTTTAGTTTGTTTAATAGTTAAAGCCGCCTGAATTAGCTCAAATATCCAAGAATATCTGACTCATGTTGAAAAGTTTACTATCGAACAATTGCCGTCATTATCATTTAATTAACTATTTTTTGCTTAGATTACATGCCATGACTTATATATTTCTTTGTTATTTATGCATAAATTATGCATAGTAATTGTATGTCGAAATAAAGCGTCTACTAACCGGGCCTATGGCTACAAAATCGTGGAAATATTAGGTCTTGTAGTGGAGATAATCG
>JBCBIN010000286.1:0-5483 GCA_038524555.1 Cyanobacteria bacterium J06623_7
GCAGTATGTTAGTGGACGTTTTGGCTAATGCGAGATCACGAGTTAACAGCCTAGATTGTCCTCTAACATACTGCTGTGTCGCTTCTTCTTGAGGATTTTGGAAGATGTCTTCCGTCGGCGCAAATTCAGCTAGATAGCCCTGGCGGTTGCCCCCTTCTACTTCCGTAACGTTAAAGAAGCCGGTATAGTCTGCTACCCGTGATGCCTGCTGCATATTGTGAGTCACAATCACGATGCTGTAGTCTTCTTTGAGCTGATGAATCAACTCCTCTACTTTTAAGGTAGAAATAGGGTCTAGTGCCGAGCAGGGTTCGTCCATGAGCACGACATCGGGCTGAAGCGCAATAGTTCGGGCAATGCAGAGTCTTTGTTGTTGTCCGCCACTGAGAGCGAGGCCACTCTGCTTGAGTTTATCTTTAACCTCATCCCATAATGCTGCCCCCCGGAGCGATCGCTCTACTAACTCATCCATATTGCCTTTATAGCCATTAATTCTCGCGCCAAAGGCAATGTTGTCGTAGATTGATTTAGGAAAAGGGTTTGGTCTCTGGAACACCATGCCAATCTTGCGTCTTACCTGAACTGGGTCGATGCTTTTACCGTAGAGATTCTGGTCGTTGTAAGTAATCAATCCCTCAAGGCGAAAGATGGGAATCAGATCGTTGAGACGATTGTAGCAGCGCAATAAGGTACTTTTTCCGCATCCTGATGGCCCAATAAACGCCGTTACGCTGTTTTTGGGAATATCTAAATAAATACCCTTAACCGCTAAAAAATCACCGTAATACACATTTACGTTTTCTGCCTGTAAAACCGTTTCAGTTTTAGTAGCAGCTTGCCCGTCATAAATCATAAAACCTTGCTCTGAATATTTTAAATTAATAAATAAGTCGTTTTCTTCTTGCTTTCTCAATGCCAAGTTTAATGGGCAAGAGTTATGACCATTTTAACTTTTGGTTAAAACAGTTGGGAGTTTGCCCGAGCTCAATGCTGGAAATCTTTTTGGTGTTTGGGAGTAACTTATTCGACCTGGATGATTCTCAAAATATATTACGCTAATTCCGGACAAATCTTTCAGTCGATTTTGCTAATTATCTTTCCCTGACAGCGATTCGGTTTTGACCCTATTAGAGCTAAATGGTTAACAAATATTTACAATGTTAAGTAAAGCAGCGACAACACAAATTTATGAAGCTTACTTATTTAGACAGCAACTCTTGGCTAATAGACATGGATGGGATGAGAATTTTGCTCGACCCGTGGTTAGTAGGCAAGCTGACCTTCGGCAAACAAAACTGGCTATTTGAAGGTACGAAAAATAATCCCCAGCCTATTCCCGAAAATATCGATTTAATCTTACTTTCTCAGGGATTAGAAGACCACGCTCATCCTCCTACCCTAGAGAAACTAGACCGTCATATCCCCGTGGTTGCTTCTCCTAATGCCGCCAAGGTAGTGCGAGAATTGGGTTACCAAACCATCAACGAGCTCGAACACCATCAAAGCCTCAAGTTAGGGCAAATAGAAATCAAAGCCGTCCCCGGTTCGCCAATTGGGCCAACTCTGGTGGAAAATGGCTATATCATTACGGGGCTAGACAGCGGGAAAAATATCTACTACGAACCCCACGGTTATCATGCAGAATCACTGCCCGAATCTGCGCCTGTAGACGTAATTATTACGCCCCTGATTAATCTGAAGCTGCCGCTGTTGGGAGCGGTAATTAAAGGACAAAAATCGGCTTTAAAAGTCTGTAAGCAGCTAAATCCCCAGGTAATTCTCTCCACAGCCGCCGGTGGCGATATTGATTTTAAAGGGGTGATCACCTCAATTCTCTCGGCAGAAGGTTCGGTCGAAGAATTTAACCAGCTACTCCAGCAGAGTAATCTGACGACCAAGGCGATCGATCCACAGTCGGGAGAGACAATTGAACTATCTTTGGTTTAATTGTCTTAATTAGTTGCAATAATGCCATTGAGGTCTACGATTCAAAATCGTGGCGATCGCATGAATAATAAACGGATTTTAATTTCCCCTATCAGTCTGATTTTATTAGTAGCCTTACCCCTGCTGTTAATTCTGCTGTGGCAGTTAAGAAGCCTCATCGTGGTGCTAATGATTTCGGTAGTTCTGGCGGCTACCCTCGCACCCATAGTCAATGCGACGCAAAAGCTGGGCGTTCCCCGGTTTTTAGCCGTACTGCTAATTTATGCCGGCTTGATTGCGACCCTAACTGGTTTTGGACTGATTGTTGGCCCGACGGTAGTTCGACAAATTCAAATTCTCATCGGTAAATTCCCCAGCTATATCGAGGCTCTGCGATCGCTTTTATCTAATCTGATTCTGCGCTTTGGCATGAGTGAAACCGGGGCTCCCGATATCATCAATCAAATGTTAGATGTTCAGGGTTTAACCGCCTGGGCGATTCGTTCGAGCCAGCAATTAGTGGTACGTTCTTATAGTCTAACTAGAGGGGTAATTGCCGGATTGTTGAGTGCTTTACTGGCACTATTATTATCGGCTTACATGCTGTCGGGGTCGAAGCAGCTACTCGAAGATATTGTGAATCTCTTTCCTCATCCCTGGAATCTACGTCTAGCCAGACAAATCGAACCCGTTGGCAAAAGGATGGGGGGCTATATTCAGGGCAGAATTCTAGTCTCGGGTATTTTGGGAGTCGTAATTAGTCTTAGCTTGCGGTTTCTCGGCTTGCCCGAACTGGCTTTGGGTTTGGGGGTCATTGCCGGTTTTACCAACCTAATTCCTTTTTTTGGGCCGGTTTTAGGGGCAATTCCCGCACTGATTGTGGCGATTTCTCAGGATGGCATTACCTTTGTCTGGGTGCTGCTGCTGTTCGTCATCGTTCAAAATTTAGAGACTTATGTATTAGATCCTCTACTGGTGGGAAATTCCGTCAAAGTGCCCCCTCTTTATCAACTGCTTGCGGTGTTGGGTGGTGCTCAAGTATTGGGGATTATTGGCGCTTTAATCGTGCCCCCTTGGGTTGCGGGCATGGGACTACTGCTGGAAAATCTGTACATTAAGCCCAAGTTAATTGCCGAAGGACATCATGACAGTCAACAGTCAACAGTTAACAGTGACGCGACGTAAGGAGCTAATTCTTTAGGGCAACAGTCAGCAAAAGTAATTAAGGTGCTATTTTAGCGATCGAGACAGCTAACTAGCGGCAGATTTCAGGTAATCTAATTACAGGTGAGTCGGTCAATTTAATTTTTATCAGCTATGGATGTTAAGAACGGTTTTGTCGCTACAGTAGGGAACACTCCCCTAATTCGCCTCAATAGCTTTAGCGATGAGACGGGCTGCGAGATTTTAGGCAAAGCAGAGTTTCTCAATCCTGGTGGTTCGGTTAAGGATCGGGCTGCTTTATATATTATTGAAGATGCGGAAAGAAAAGGACTGCTCAAGCCGGGAGGCACCGTAGTCGAGGGCACGGCAGGTAATACTGGTATCGGTCTGGCCCATATTTGTAACGCCAAGGGCTATAAGTGCCTGATTATTATTCCTGAAACCCAATCTCAAGAGAAAATTAACACTCTACGCACTTTAGGGGCGGAGGTTCGTTTGGTCCCGGCCGTTCCTTACAAAAATCCGGAGAATTACGTTAAGGTATCGGGTCGAGTTGCAGCCGAATTGGATAACGCGATCTGGGCTAATCAGTTTGAGAATTTAGCCAATCGTCAAGCGCACTATGAAACCACGGGAGCCGAGATTTGGGCGCAAACCGAAGGCAAAGTTGATGCCTGGACTGCTGCTACGGGAACCGGTGGTACCTATGCCGGAGTGTCAATGTATCTTAAAGAGAAAAATCCCAACCTGCGTTGTGTAGTCGCCGATCCAATGGGTAGCGGTCTTTATAGCTATGTCAAAACCGGAGAAATCAAACCCGAAGGCAACTCAATTACCGAGGGGATCGGCAATAGCCGCATTACTGGCAACATGGAAGGCGCACCTATCGACGATGCCGTTCAGATCGACGATACCGAATGCATCCGCGTTATCTATCAGTTACTCCAGCGGGAGGGTCTGTTTATGGGCGGTTCGGTTGGTATTAATGTTGGGGCGGCGGTAGCTTTGGCAAAGGAAATGGGGCCAGGTCACACTATTGTTACGGTGCTGTGTGATGGTGGCGCGCGATATCAGTCCCGAATTTATAATCCTGAATGGCTAGCTAGCAAAGGACTTGCTCCCGGCTAAAACTGGAACTTTCCGAGACAATTAGTATCTGAATATTACGCAAAACAACTAAAAGTCAATACTTAAAACAAGATAATCAAAAAAGATTAATTAACCCTTAACCTTTTCCCCTTAACCTTTAACCAGCCTTGGCAGATTAATCAGTGCGTAACATCAGTTAGTATAAAACGATACTTGTAGTTGGCGATCGCGATCAAAACGATTTTAGGGCTTGCTTTAGCCGGGGCTTAATAACTGCACGAGAAAAATAGTGTGATAAAACGCCAAGATTGAGGGAATTATTTAGGCTGTAAACTAGCTTTAATCTCGTCCTAAGCGATCAATTTAAAGACTTCTCTAAATAGCGAGAAAATTGGGAACGTTTGAGATATTTTAAACGTCATCATCAGCATGAAAACGAAATAAAATAGCGATAATACAGGTCAAAATATAGCTGCAATATAGTCTCTTAAAGCTAAACACAGCAAGCCTTAAGCAGAATATAGCCAACATTTATGACTACAGCTCACGCCCCATCTAGAGAGCAAACGAAATTAATCTACGATAGAAATTATCCCTTACCAAATTTATCTGGACGGCAGCGAACTAGTAATAAAAGCCGTAAATCTTCGCAAGTTCGACAAAAAGTAACTAATTTTTCTTTAAGGTACAGAAAAAGTAGGATAATCAATCTAAAGAGAAACGTAAAATAATCTGTTATTAGAGAACACGGCAGTATGCATTTAAGCGAAATTACTCATCCCAATCAGTTGCATGGTTTGAGCCTGCGTCAGCTAGAGGATGTCGCCCGCCAGATAAGAGAAAAACATCTGCAAACAGTGGCAACTAGTGGCGGTCATTTAGGGCCGGGTTTGGGAGTGGTGGAACTGACCATCGCCCTCTATCAAACCCTAGATCTAGATCGCGACAAGGTGGTTTGGGATGTGGGGCACCAAGCTTATCCCCACAAGCTGTTGACCGGTAGATATCATAAGTTCGATACTCTACGTCAGAAAGACGGCATAGCGGGTTATCTCAAGCTAGGGGAAAGTAAATTCGACCACTTTGGTGCTGGACACGCTTCTACTAGTATTTCTGCGGCGTTAGGAATGGCTTTGGCTCGAGATGCCCGGGGTGAAGATTTTAAATGCGTGGCCATTATTGGCGATGGTGCCTTAACGGGAGGAATGGCTCTGGAGGCTATTAACCATGCCGGTCACATGCCCAACACTAACTTAATGGTGGTGTTGAATGACAATGAGATGTCGATTTCCCCCAACGTCGGG
>JBCBIN010000287.1:0-5478 GCA_038524555.1 Cyanobacteria bacterium J06623_7
GTTTGATTTGTTCTTGCCTACCAAATGCTCTAATAAAATAATCTGTTAGTTAAATTTCACTATCGACATGCTTGTAAAATCTACTACTCGTCACGTTCGTCTCTATAGCGCCGAAGTACAGGGTAACGAACTAATTCCCAGCGATAATGTTCTGACCCTCGATATCGATCCAGATAATGAATTTAACTGGACGGAAGATACTTTACAAAAGGTTTATCGTCAGTTTGATGCCTTGGTTGAAGCCAATAATGGAGAGGATTTGAGCGAGTATAATCTCCGCCGCATTGGTTCGGATTTGGAGCAGTTCATCCGTTCTCTATTAGTTAAAGGGGAAATCAGCTACAACTTAGGTGCAAGGGTTCGTAACTACAGTATGGGTCTACCCCGAATGGAGAGTCCAGACACCGAAGGAAAGTATCAATAAACAGATTACTTCGTACGTCATACGTTACATCACCAACGCCGACGATATCAGTTTAATTGTTCTAGCACAGGACATTTAGCCACTATTTTTGACCGCTCTAAATTGCTTCGATATATCCTCAAACAATATTTTTACGTCTGAATTTTTCTATCCGATTAAATAACAGCTTGGCGATAGTCGATTAGAGCATTGGGCTTAATTACGCCCTTCTCCGTAATAATCCCCTCAATCAAGTTGGCGGGGGTCACGTCAAAAGCAGGGTTATAAAACTCTACTCCTGAAGCGCAGATAGCCATCTGGTTAATCTCGGCTATTTCTGCCGGGTCACGTTCTTCAATGGGAATCAACTTGCCGTTAGCTAGGTCAAAATCAATGGTGGAAAATGGTGCCGCCACATAGAAAGGAATATTATGAGCCTTGGCGGCGATCGCGAGGGCATATGTACCAATTTTATTCGCGGCATCGCCATTAGCGGCAATCCGATCTGCTCCCACTACCACCAGATCGATTTTATTCTGCTGCATACAATGAGCCGCCATGCTGTCGGTAATTACAGTCACGGGAATATTTTCTTGAACGCATTCCCACGCAGTCAATCTTGCTCCCTGAAGCCGGGGACGAGTTTCATCGGCATAGACCCTCTCTAAACGCCCTTCTCGCCAGGCAGAGCGAACTACACCCAGTGCCGTACCGTAACCGGCAGTAGCCAGAGAACCGGCATTACAGTGGGTCAACAGCCTTAGCCCCTCGGGAGAAGCCGGTAAAATACTCAAGCCGTGGTCACCAATTGCCTGACAGGTTGCCAAATCTTCTGCCTGAATTTGCTGGGCAGTTTTGAGTAGAGTCTGTCTAATCTCTGCTACCGTCCCAATTTCTTCATGAGCCGTCCGCAGCATTCGCGAGATTGCCCAAAATAAATTCACTGCTGTTGGGCGAGTTTGCTTGAGTAGAGCGGCTACCTGTTGAAGATGATCGAGTAATTCCCGCACGTTCTCTGTTTCAATTTCCCCAGCCCCGAGATACATACCGTAGGCAGCAGCTACGCCGATAGCTGGAGCCCCCCGCACGATCATAGTTTTGATAGCTTGTGCCATATCTTCACTGCGACTAATCGCTACATGGCTATATTCTGCTGGTAGACGAGTTTGATCGATCAACAGCACTTGCTGATCTTGCCAAACAACAGGGTAAATCTGATTAGCTGGGTTCATGGAAATGTTAGGAGGAAAAATATTGGTGGAAATGTTGCTGGAAAAACGCGGCTAGGGCGATCGCAAATCATTTAAATGCGATCGCTAGCTTATATTAGGAATTGTCCCATCTTGTACCGGCGCTACACAATTCGCTTCTTATCTTAATTATTGCCAGTCTGACCAGTCTTGATTAAAAATTGAGGTGTCGGGAAATGCGGTAGGATTACCACTTGCTTCTAGCCTTTCCTGCAACAGTTTTAGGTTATCTTCTTTGATAAAGGATTTGTCTACCAATTGATAGGGAAAAATATCTTTTTCTAGACCCAAAATTGCCGTAATTCCTGCTGCCGCCCCAGAAGACCATTCAAAGGAATGAACCCGATATGCCGCCGCCGCAATATGACTAGTAGCAATACTCTTACCCGCTACAATTAAATTATCAATCTCCTGGGGAATCATCGCTCGTAGGGGAATTTGGAAGGGATAAGCCTGTCCGCCCCCCTTTCTTTCGCCATCTCTTTCTGTATTGCCCGCTTTCTCGGCTGGACTCTCATTCATACAGGGGTGAAAATCAATCGCATAGTGACCGACTCCTACAGAATCAGGATAGACGGTAGCACGAGTACGCTGCTGAATTTTATCGATGTTTTTATTACGATTACCAATCCCGTCATCGGCATCGATTTTTGTCCACAGCCGACGATAGGTTTTAGGGTCTAAGAATTGACTGTAATGTTCCTGGCGATAGTCAGAACGAGAAATATCAATTTCATTGATTTCAAATCCTCGGGGATAGCCTCGGGAAGGACGACCGATAATTCTTCTACCTTCTCGGATATAGGGATATTTAGAAAGACCATGAGCAGTGCCCATCGGTGAATCTAACCCCTGGAGTAAACGATAATTGGGGTAGGTTTTTTTCACGCCATCTCCTAGCTGGGAGTCGGTAGTGCCTCGCACCAGCCAATAAAAATAACCCAGAGCATGGTCTTCCCCACGACTGAGAGTTTTAGTTCGTAGTCCCCCCATCCAGCCTCCTGGCTCTAGCTGTCCTAGCTTTTGCAGTTGGTCGCGAGTATAAACTAAGTTATCTTTGGCTGTTCCGGGACGATAATCATTGCCCCAAGTCCAGTTCTGCATTGAAATATCCCCAGGGGTGGGAATGGTAAACTCAATCCCGCGAAATTTCTCGGTTTCTCCCTCTTGGGGACTCCAAATTCGACGATAGGTAAAAACTAGATTAAAATCTGCCAGTCTTTCTAACTCATAGCTGTAATAGTACTTGTGCTTATCGTAAAAAGTTGGTTCTTGATGTTCTTGGGTTTCCTCCGTTGCCTCCATGGCAAAAGTGTAAGTAAACCCTTGAGTACAGTATTCATCTCCCTCAATGCTAGAAGAAGAAGGCTCATAGGCAGAAAGAGGATCTACTCCCAGACGATAGGGAACATCTGCCAGGGCAATAATTTCTCCCGTCTCTGTCGCTTCAATCACGTACCAGTCGGCGGCAGACTCGGAGGTGCTGGCGGGAACAAAGCGAATTACTTCCTTGTTAAATTTACTCGAGTCTTCGTAACTATAGGCATCCTCAATCGTGCTAGACAAAGGCAAGGTGTTGAGGGGTAAATATTCATTGTTGGGACTGTGTTGAATTGCTGTAGCGCTGGTAATTTGCTTGCCCGTACTCTCCCCCGCAATAATTTCAATCTGCAAGTCTTTCACCACCGTCGCGGGGAACCATTTAAGCTGACCTTTCCCTTGCTTCTCAGCAGATTCTAGCTGCTGCCACATTACCTGGTGAGCATCACTAGGCAAAAAACACGATTCGCTGACCCAGCAGTCTCCGGGGTTTAATTCATCGTAAAAATCAGCAATGCTGTCTCTAAATTTGAGATAGCCACTGGGGAAAAATAGCTTCGACCGTTGAGTTGTTCTCTCGTCTAAGGCGGAAGTTCCCTGAGCTGAGATTTGACCACCTACCCAATCAGTTATTTCAGTCATGCAGACTGTTTTTCCCGCTAGCAGAGCCTCATAACTAGCTGCAACTCCCGATAGTCCACCGCCAATGACCAATAGCTCACATTCTTCAGTGCGATCGATGGCTGGAGGAGTGGCTTGAGCTACCTTCGCTGTATTCCAAACTAATAAACCAAAAGATACAGATACTAACGATTTAATCAAACCTAAAGACACATTACCCCCCTCTTTGTATGGCAATTCAATTCATATAATTCCCAAGTTAAACACTTTTTTTTAGATTTGCGACGGAGTCACCGATCTAAAAGTCAAGCAGACTTGCTAGTAGACCCCATAGTCATGCTAATTTATCCATTTGTGATTCTTTGGTCTTAATAACTAGTAAGTTGGCGTCATTTTGGTCTCTAATCTATACTAAGTTTGCTCGATACCGACTGAGAGCTAGCGCTATTTTTGTTTAATGCACCATTCTTTGCTAATTAATCTAGCTGTTTTGTTCGATAAACCCACGGGTATTGCTACTTATGCTCAAAACGTAATTAGTAGTCTTGATTCTCTCCAGCCGACCCTGCTTACTGCTCAAAATTTTCCTGGTTTTGCCCATCATGCAATTCCCAGTGACTTGACTCCCGCCCAGGGCAGCAAAGGACACATCAAACGTCTACTCTGGACGCAGTTTCAGCTACCTAAAATTTATCGGCAGTTAAAGGCTAATTTAATTTACTCACCTCTTCCCGAAGCACCCCTATATACCCAGGCGAGATCGGTGGTAATGTGCCACGATCTGATTCCTTTGCGTTTTCCCCGGCTGACTTCTCCCTTGACCAACTACTTTCGCTACGTTGTGCCTCAGGTATTGCGACAAGCAGAACACATCATTTGTAATTCTCAAGCAACCGCGAGCGATTTAGTCGATCGCTATGGCATCTCTGCTGCTAAAGTTACCCCAATTTTGTTGGGATACGATCGCACTAATTTTTATCCCCGACCGGTTAATGATACCGAACACCCCTACTTTTTATATCTCGGTCGTTGCGATCCCTATAAAAATCTTTCACGACTGATTGCGGCTTTTGCTGCCTTACCCAATCGAGATTACCACTTGGCGATCGCCGGTTCTCCCGATCCTCGTTTTACTCCCCAATTACAGCAGCAGGTGCGAGAATTAGATCTAACCGAGCGAGTTAGATGGCTCAACTACCTCAGCTATGAAGAATTGCCCGTAATCATTAGTAACGCCGTTGCCCTAATTTTTCCAACTCTCTGGGAAGGTTTTGGGCTACCCGCATTAGAAGCCATGGCTTGTGGAACCCCGGTTATTACCTCAAATTTAGCTTCTTTACCTGAAGTTACAGGAGATGCGGCAATGTTAATTAACCCTTACAGTACCGAAGAAATTACCTTCGCCATGGTGGCAATAGCGGAAGATAACACTGTGCGATCGCAGTTAAGCCAGTTGGGTTTGGCACAGGCAAAAAGATTCAGTTGGGAAAAAACTGGTAGAGAAACCAGAGAAGTACTAAAACGGTTTCTTTAAAAGGGCAGTTAGAACAGTTAGGGCAATTAGAACAGTTAGGGCAGTTAAAAAGCCTAGTTTGCCGTTAGTTATTTTAAATTCATGCAATGCTTCAACGCCTATAGTCGTTTTAAATAAGAATGATACAAGCTTGACTGATATAAATTTCCTCCAGTCCCTGATCCCTAATCTCCAGTCCCCCGAAAAAATAAACTAGAATATCTCAAAATTAATTGAAACGACTATATTATTCTGTTGACCATGAAATTTTGTCTGAACTATTGCTCAAAAAGGTACGTCTAGTGTGGATTAAAAATCAGAGTAGTTTGTTTTTAAGCTATAAGCCTTAAGCTATAAGCCTCAAGGAAACA
>JBCBIN010000288.1:0-5458 GCA_038524555.1 Cyanobacteria bacterium J06623_7
TAATTAGCGATCACCTAATTACTTTACTCACTAACTTTATTAAATCCGCAGAACAGAAATTAGATGCAATATCAATCTTGTCCCAGTCGGAATTAGATCGCCTAGCCAATAAATATAATCGGGTAGATTATCCCCAAGACCTATTATTACCTCAACTGATTGCTAACCAGCATACACCAGACAAAATTGCCCTAGTTACAGGCGCGCTCTCTCTTACTTATGCTGAATTAAACAAGCGTATAAATCAACTCGCCCATTACTTACACGGTAAACTACAAGAGCGATCACAAAATATTAAAAATAATAAATTAATCGGCATTCTCTTAGATAGAGATAGCGATTTAATCATATCTTTGCTAGCCGTATTAAAAATAGGAGCAGCCTATATACCCCTCGATCCAAACTTTCCGACAGAAAGAATTAACTATATTATCAATGATGCTGCAATAACTTATTTAATTACTAAGGAAAATGTTGGTTTAAGCGACTTCGATACCAACCTATCAATCATTAATTTAGATCGAGAACAAGAAAACATCCAAAGACAAAGTACAGCAAACCTTAATCTCGATATCCAGCCTCAAGACTTGGCTTACGTAATCTATACATCGGGTTCTACAGGCAAACCCAAAGGCGTGGCAGTACAGCATAATAGCTTGCTTAACTTTCTCTATTCGATGAAAGAACAGCCCGGGATAGAAGAAAATGATAGGATGCTTGCCGTAACTACCATTTCTTTTGACATTGCGGCTTTAGAAATATACCTACCATTAATCACAGGCGCTAAGGTTATCTTGGCAGACAAAGAAACTACTGTTGATGCCGATTTATTAAGTCAAAAAATAGCAGCAGAAAACGTTACTATTATGCAGGCAACGCCAGCAACTTGGCGGATGTTATTAGATAACCATTGGCAGGGTAAATCAAATTTAAAAATACTTTGTGGTGGAGAAGCATTGCCACAAAAACTAGCGGCAGGACTAGCAAATAAATGTCGAGAAATTTGGAATTTATATGGCCCTACTGAAACAACTATTTGGTCATCGGTTTATCAATTCAAAACAGAAGGCGATCGCCAATTAAATACAGTACCAATTGGTCAGCCCATTGCCAACACCCAATTTTATATCTTAGATTCACAGTTAAATATAGTCCCACCAGGCAGATCGGGAGAATTATATATAGGTGGTGCAGGTATCAGTAGGGGTTATTTAAACCGCCCCGATTTAACCGCCGAAAAATTCATTCCCAATCCTTTTTTATGCGAAGCCCTAAATGACTCGCTGCTCTACAAGACGGGCGATCGCGTTAGGCAATTACCCAATGGCAATCTAGAATATCTAGGTAGATTGGATAATCAGGTCAAAATTCGTGGATATCGGCTGGAATTAGGGGAAATAGAAGCAGTATTAAATCAATATCCCCAGATACAAACCTCAGTAGTTGTGCTCAACAACGAGCGTCTCGTTGCCTATATAGTCTCAGAAATCTCCGCTCCCTCTGCTTTCCAGGAAATACGCTATTTCCTCGCCCAAAAGTTACCAGGCTACATGATACCTAGGGATATTATTCCGCTGGAGTCTTTCCCCCTTACCCCTAATGGCAAAATCGATCGCACTTCTTTATCCAATCTAGATATAGAAAGCCAAGAGCAACAGCCCATTGCTGCTACGGCTACAACTCCCACCGAGGAAATACTACGAGGAATCTGGACAGAGATTTTAGAGCGAGCCAATATCAATACTGATGACAACTTCTTTGAATTAGGGGGACATTCTCTACTCGCCACCAGAGTTGTGTCGCAAATCAGACAGGTTTTCTCAATTGAATTACCTTTACGTAATCTATTTGAATACCCCACGGTTAGAGATTTAGCTCTAATTATCGATCGCCAGCAAAAAAATAGTCCAGAAAAACCAGTTGAGATAACTATAGTTGCGAGAGAAGGAGAATTACCCCTATCTTTCGCTCAACAGCGCCAATGGTTTTTGCATCAGCTTGAGCCAGATAATCCCTGGTACAACATCTCTACAGCGGTAAAAATTAGAGGAAGTTTAGATCTTGCTCGATTGCAGCAGTGTTTCGATATCTTAGTAGAGCGTCAGGAAATATTGCGTACCAGTTTTATAACGGTAGAGGGTCAACCAAAGTTAATTATTCACGACGTAGCCAAGATCGAGTTACCTGTAGTCAATTTAAGTGCGTCATCGACCAAAGAGCAGCGCCAGCAGATAAAACAGCTACAAATTGCTGATGCACAACAGCCTTTTGCTTTAGATAGCTGCCCGTTAATGCGGGTTAAGTTAATGTCTCTTGGTGATAACGAGCAAATATTGTTGCTTAGCCTACACCATATTATTGGCGATGGTTGGTCAATGGGTGTGTTGGTCGATGAGATTGTGGGGTTGTATGAGAGTGGGGGAGCAGAGGAGCAGAGGGAGCAGAGGGAGCGAGAGATTCAATACGTTGATTATGCAGCATGGCAAAGGAAGTATTTACAGGGCAAAGTCTTAGAGAGACAGGTTGAGTATTGGCAAGATAAACTCGCCGACGCACCTCCAATAAGCTCAATAGCGACGGATTATCCTCGCAAGTCTCAGAGTAGTTTTGAGAGTGCTGCTTACAATTTTCAACTAAACGATAGCCTGACCCAAAGTCTCAAACAAATCAGCCGTAGTAATAGCGTGACGTTGTTTATGACGCTGTATGCTGCTGTCGCCTTATTACTGCACCGCTATACAGATAACGATGACTTAGTTGTTGGTACTCCCATAGCCAATCGCGATCGCGCGGAAATTGCCGGATTAATCGGCTTTTTTGCCAATACTTTAGCTTTACGGATTGATTTAGCCCATAACCCCAGCTTTACTGAGTTACTAGCTAGAGCCAGAGAAACCGCACTAGAGGCATATAGCCATCAAGATTTACCCTTCGAGCAGCTCATTGATCGACTACAGCTAGAGCGATCGCTCAGTCATACTCCTCTATTCCAAGTCATGCTGGTATTAGAGCCGCAAAATAAAAATGCCGTAGAAGTACCAGGATTAGCCTGGAAACCCTTAGAGCGAGTTACTACCCAAGCCAAATTTGAACTGACGTTTTTAATTAAAGAGACAGATAAAGGCTTACAGGGAGCGATTGAATACAACCAGGCTTTGTTTACGGCGGATACCATCCATCGTTTAGCCGGACACTTTCGGACATTGCTAATGGCGATCGCTGAAAATCCGGAAGCAAAGATATCTAACATTTCAATCCTGGGTAAAAGCGAATTAAAACAGCTAACCAGCAAATTCAATCAGAGTAATCATGTTGCAGTAGATAACTGTATCCATGAATTATTTGCATCACAGGCTAACTTAACTCCCAATGCAGTCGCTATAGTTGACGGCGCAACAGAAATTACTTATCAAGAATTAAACCGTCGCGCTAATACATGGGTGCATTATCTACAAAGCCTGGGGGTGCGATCGGAAACCAAAGTCGGGGTAATGGGCGATCGCCAGATTGATACCATAGTTGCCCTAATAGCCATTCTCAAAGCGGGCGGTTGCTATGTCCCCCTCGATCCCAACTATCCCCAGCAGCGACTCAACTGGATGCTGGAAGATACACAACTGAATATCCTCTTAACCGAAACCAAATATCGACATAAACTAGGCACGCAGAATCTAACCATTATCGATCTTAATTCAAGACCAGAAAGTATTACCTACTCAAACCCACCCATTACCCATCAAGACAACCTCGCCTACATCATCTACACATCAGGCTCGACGGGGGTACCCAAAGGCGTTGCCATTCCCCATCGCGGGGTAGTTAGACTGGTTAAAGAACCCAATTATGTCGAGTTAAATACAGATACAGTTTCTCTTCAGGCTGCACCAATATCCTTTGATGCTTCAACTTTTGAAATCTGGGGTGCGTTACTCAACGGAGGTAGGATCGTAATTTTGTCCAACCCCGTACCTTCTTTAGCAGAATTAGGCGAAACCATTGTCCAACATAAAATAAATACCCTTTGGCTGACGGCTGGTTTATTTCATCTGATGGTAGACGAGCAGTTAAATAGCTTCCGTAATGTACGTCAGGTATTAGCAGGGGGAGATGTTTTATCCTCTAGCCACATCCAAACATTTCTAGAGGCATATCCTCAATCTAGCTTAATCAACGGCTATGGTCCGACAGAAAGCACTACCTTTGCCTGTTGCTATCGACTGGACAAAGATACAGAAACAAATCGCGATCGCTCTATCATCGGCTATCCCATTACCAATACCCAACTATACATACTCGATCAATATCTCAATCCCGTTCCTGTCGGCGTAGCAGGAGAGTTATATATTGCAGGTTTAGGTTTAGCCAGAGGTTATTTAAACCGTCCTGAATTGACCGCCGAGAAATTTATACCCAATCCCTTCATAGAGACAAAGCATGCCTTATCTCCACTGTATAAAACAGGCGATCGCGTCAGATACCAACCCAGCGGCAAAATTGAATATTTAGGACGTATCGACAATCAGGTTAAAATTAGAGGCTTTCGGGTTGAATTAGGAGAGGTTGAAACGGCTTTAAAAGCAATAGAAGATATTAAAGATAGTGTTGTTTTATTTAAGGACAATGCTCTAGGAAATAAACAGTTGCTAGCCTATATTATTCCTTATAGTTTAGATGATAACCAAGAAAATAAATGGCATAAATTATTAAAAACCAAGTTACCTGATTATTTAATTCCTAGCGCATTGATAACCTGCGCCGCTTTTCCGCTAACAGCCAATGGCAAACTAGATCGTCAGCAACTTTTAGCTCGAGATATTATTCTCCAAGACCCATTAGAAATAGAGCGTCAACCTCAAACAGAAATAGAACTCAAGCTCCGACAAATATGGTCGGAAGTGCTTAATTTAGAAACTGTAGGAATAGACAGCAATTTCTTTAGCTTGGGAGGCGATTCAATTTTGGCAATTCAAATTATTGCTAAAGCCAATCAAGCAGGAATCGAATTAACTCCCAAACAACTATTTGAATATCAAACTATTGCCGAATTAGCTGCTGTGGCGCAGATTAAAATTAGTCATACGGCAGAACAAGGATTAGTTTCTGGTTCAATTCCGCTGACGCCGATTCAACAGTGGTTTTTTGAACTGGGCTTGGCTAATCTAAATCATTTTAATCAGTCGGTATTATTGGAAATACAGCAAAATTTAAATCTAGATATATTGTCACAGGCTATCCAATACTTATTAGTCCACCATGATGCCCTCAGAATTAATTTTATCCAGACAAATAATGCTTGGTCGCAGTATAACTCTGATGTAATTCCGACACTGAAGATACAGCAAATAGATTTAAGTGATTTATCAGCAGCAGCACAAACAACAGCAATTGTTCGAGAAAGCGATCTCCTGCAAGCAATTTGGATTAACGAACCTTGCTCGATATTTAAACTGGCTTGCAG
>JBCBIN010000289.1:0-5416 GCA_038524555.1 Cyanobacteria bacterium J06623_7
ACTAGTTTCTTATTAAAAAAAACTAGTTGAGGGGGTTAGTTCTAAAAATTTCTTGTAAAAATTTTGGCGTTTTTAGTATCAAAATTTTCTTATTCAGTTATTTTTGATAAATATTTGATTTTCTAAATGTTGTCTTTAATCTGCAAAAGTTTGCTGATGATATTCGGGAATGCCATCATTATTTAAATCTACCGGATAATTAGGATCCTCTCCTGCCTCTAATTGGTCGAGCAAAGTATTGTCATCGCTGTCTAAATCTAGATAATCAGGATCGTCATCTCTATTGCCAGTTACGCGATCGCTAATATCTGTATTAATTGTTTCAAATACTAGCTCGGGTACCGCTGTCTACATCTCGATAATTACTAACACCATTTTCAATCGAGTTCGCTATGAATAAGTAAAGCGATCACTTGTTCAATAGTTAATGATAGTAATAACTAGGCTTAATCTGAAAACAATGCAGCTAAAACTTTGGTTTCTAATTCGGTCTCAAATCCCGAATCTGTAGGTGGAATTAAAAGATCCTGTACTCCTTGTCCACCTCCGCCAGTAACTTCCGTTATCTTAAAATTGGCAGTTTGATCTTGAGTAGAAGTAACCTGGTTGAAGTTAATTGGAACGCTGATATAGTAATCGGGATTATTAGGATCGTACAAATTTTCCGGAACACTCACCTGTATATTGCCGTTATCTAATTTAGCAGCCGTAATGCCGTTTAAAACATTGGTATTGCTTCCAGATACTATGGTTTCTAAAGTGTAATCGGAAAAGTCTGAGTCGTTTAAAGCTATATCTATTTCAATAGTCGCAACGGATTCAGATTTACCGTTGAGGCGTACGGGAAGATAATAAATACTATCGTCTATTGGATGTATTTCATCAATCTGAGGATCGACCAGATCGACTATGGGAGAAAGCTTGATTTGAATGTCGTCGAGAAAATTACCAATAGTATTGTTACCGCCACCGGTACTTATAGATTGGAAAGCAAAACGATATTTTTTCGTGCTTATTGGACCACTCCAGGTATCAGAATATCTAGTCCATCCATTACCTACAGAGGTCTTGGTGTCACTATTAAGCAGATTTCCGATTGCTGGATCAATTAAAGCTATGCTGCTATTTTTGGAAGTGCTTAAAGTAGCTGAATAAAGCTTATTGCCAGAAAAAGTTGCTTCCGTCCAGTCTAAAGGATCGGAGATAAAAACCTCGGCAACATCGGCAATATGATTTTTAGAACGTCCCCTATGGCTGGCAGACCAAGGTATTGTCTCGTTAGAGAAGACGAGGATATCTTGATAGAGAGCAGAATCAGCCTGAGCGTTGAGCTCAGCAAATTGATTACCCTGGGGGGCTTGTACACCCTGAAAAGCATTAACCCATAGCTCGACTAGATGCTTAAAAGGATTGCCGTTGGCATCGTTGTATCGAGAATTTCCCGCTCCCGAATATCCCGTAGTTGGGTGAGTCGAAAACCAACCTTGGAGAGTAGTATCGTCTCCGGGGATGTAGCTGTCTAAACTTTTCCAATTTCGATCACTATAGGCTGGATATTCAAAGCTGGGGTTGACTAAAGCTCTGGTGGGAACGGGGGTAGCAGGAGCCTCAATTACTGGTGCGGCATTGCTCTCTGGTACCAAGCTGCTCAGTATTGTCAGGGCGAGCAGACTATTAAGACTCAGTTTTGATAAGTTCAATATTTTAGACATCGTGAAATAACTTTTGATTTAATTATTGAGGCGAATTTCGATTATGGCTTGTGATTAAATTGATAGTTTTTATCTCAATATTCACCATAACTTTTACTATTTACAATAGTAAATTGTCATAATTACCGGAATTAAAAGTAAAGTTAAGGTATCGATTGCGGTAATTTAATAAACTTATGATGAAGCTAATAAGTTAAATTTTCTTATTCCTTATCCATCGGTAATTTTACTGTCTATTGGCTCAAAAAACAGGTAAAAAAATACTACTAACTATAGTAAGGCTAGTAATATTATTGTGCTTAATTTAAAGTGATTGCCAAATACTCTTAGCCGTTGAGTAATTTCCAGAGAGGGTGTTTTTTGCCTCGCCGCTGGATTCTTTTGACCTGTTGTTCTAGCTGACGCTGTTCGCTAGCGGGTAAACCCCAGATGATGTTGCGACTCTGCCAAAGGAGAACCGAAAGAGTCACTCCAACGCAAAAAGCCAAGCAGATAGTAGGTATAAGATTAAAGTGAAAGGTATAGTAAACAGCCGCCCAGGTAAAGTAGTCGAGCCAGAGGGCAATTTCTGCTTTCAGACTCCACAGAGCATAAGTCCCCAAGGTCAGCCAGCTTGCAGTAACCAGTAACCAGCGACCGTATACAGTCAGTTGATGCAGTCTAGCGACCTTATTGGTGAAATCAGTTTGCTCTGTAGTCACTTTTTATTCTCAAGTTTTAAATGCGATCACCATAATGATTATTAGCTATTCAGCATTAATTGTCATTATTCTGAGGCAGGAGTATCGGCAATTGCAACGGGCTGCTTGCCCTTACTATTACGCCACCAGGCTAACAGAGTGCTGGCAATAAAAATACTGGAATAAGCACCCAAAACAAACCCGACAATTAGAGCCAGAGCAAAAAACTTGAGGGTTGAACCGCCAAAGAGAAAAATACCCAGCAGTGGCAGCAAGGTAGTCAGGGTAGTATTAATCGATCGCCCTAAGGTTTGATTGACGGCGTTATCGACAATTTCGTTAATTGATCGTTCGGGGTTAGCAGCAATATTCTCGCGGATGCGATCATAAATAACGACGGTGTCGTTAACGGAGAAACCAATAATAGTCAGCAATGAGACTAAAAATAAACTGTCGGCTTCGAGTCCGATGGTCAAGCCTAAGATAGCAAAGATGCCTGCCGTAATGATGACATCATGAAATAGAGCGGCGATCGCAAATAGAGCATAATCAAACTGGAAGCGGATGCTGAGATAGACGATAATGCCAAAGAAAGCGACTAGTAAAGCTAAGATACCCGAAACAAATAGTTCCTCACCGATAGTCGGGCCGACTGAATCGATCTGGACGGTTTGATTATCAAAGGCTCCAATTGATGCTCCTAAAGAGCTAAGTAACTCGCTACGGCGATCTCCATCAATATTTTCGGTTCTGACCGAGAGGATTTGTTTATTGTCACCCAAAAGCTGAATAGTGCTGCTGCCTAGCTCCTGACTCTCTAATACTTCTCTGACCTTGGCAGTGTCGATCGGCTCATCGCAATTACCGGCGACGGTGCAGTCGCGAGCAATTTGAATCCGAGTCCCCCCAATAAAATCGATGCCCGGACGAATAGGTGCCCCCAGACTAGTAAAAGAAAAAATCATGGCGGCAAGACTGACAACAATGGCCACAAGAGAAATGGCCCACCATAAGCTACGTTTCTTGGTGATACTAATGTTCATAGATTAATTACTGGCTACTAGTTGCAGAATCAAGATTGGGGCAAAACAGTTCTGGTTTTTGACGAACTTTGGCATTACTCAAAACCACTAAGAGCATGAGCGTCCGACTACAGGTAACGGCGGTAAACATACTGACAACCACGCCAATCAGCAGCGTAACTGCAAAGCCTTTAACTAGTCCCGAACCCAACCACAAAAGAGCGATACAGGCGATCGCCGTCGTTACGTTACTGTCTAAAATACTGGAAAAAGCCCGAAAGAAACCCGACTCTACCGAGCGATAGAGAGTTTTGCCCGCCCGCAGTTCCTCTCTCGTCCGTTCAAAAATCAGCACGTTAGCATCTACCGCCATGCCGATACTAAGAATAAAGCCCGCAATACCAGGCAGAGTTAGGGTCACACCCACGATGGCATAACAGGCAAGGGTCAGCAAAGCATAGACAATTAAAGCGACATCGGCGATCGCCCCGGGCAGACGATAGTAAACCACCATAAAAATCAACACCAAGGCCAGACCGACACTGGCAGCAATAATACTGCGGCGAATACTATCTTGTCCCAACGTTGCCCCAACGGTACGATTTTCCACCACCGAAACGGGGAAGGGCAAAGAACCACCTTTAATTTGAATTGCCAGATCGGTAGCTCCCTCTAGGTCAAAATTGCCGGTAATTACGGCTCTACCCCCAGTAATTCCAGTATCGGCAAACTCTGGTCCGACTACAGGAGAGCTAATCAATTCATTATCTAAAAAGATACCAATGCTACGACCGGTTCCCGCCAAATTTTTGGTCAGTTCGGCAAACTTACGACCTCCAGCGCCATCGAAATTAATTGCGACATCCCAACGGCGACCGGTAGCATCTGGTTGGGGGCGAGCATCGGTCAGATTAGTGCCCGTTAGTCCTACCGAATCGAACAATTGAGCGATCGCTTGATTGGATTCCTGTAAAGATTTTTGGGCGGCAGCAAATTCTTCCTGGTTATCAGCCTCTAGTCCTTGACTCAAAACTGCTAGCTCGATTGCTCTCTGCTGTCTATTCTGGCTTTCAGCTCTAAATTCACCCTCTGTTCCCTGGCGCTGTTCTTTAAACTCCAGCTTTGCCGTTCCTTTTAAGCGTCTTTCTGCCTCTTCTGGCTGACTTTCTCCCGGTAGCTGAATCAGAATCTTGTCTTCACCAATGGTCTGGACGGTAGTTTCGGAAACTCCAAACTCATTAATCCGATTTTCTAAGACTCGCTGGACGGCTTCTACATCTCGGGGAGTCGGCTTGATATCGGGATTTTCTTTAGTGGGATTAACTTGAATGGTTAACTGGGCTCCTCCTCTAAGATCTAGTCCTAGCTCAGGAGGAATCGTGGTCAGAATGGCGATCGCCGCTGCGACCAGGGCCAAAATCAAAACAATATAGGCTCTTTGTTTCTGCATTTACTATTACCTGCCCCCATGAGGACAGCTTTCTCTGTTCTATAACTACTCTAGCTCGACGTTTAATTCTGCCATAGTAAATGCCATGATATATCCTTTTTGCAATCTTAAGAGCGGGATAACCGGGTCAGAGCTGGCTCTTTATGATTTAATCTCGAACCGTAAGTTTATTTGATATATTTGCGAACGCCCAAAGTCTTGAGATTTTGCTAGCAAAAACTATTGCTTATGACGATAATTAAATATTTATTTAATACTTCTGCAAGGGAGATGAACATGTCGAGAATTATGACTAAAAGAACTTAATTTTGTTATGTATTTCGGGTAGCCTAAAAAGTAACTAATAATAACTGTTAAGTTTGTACAATCTAATCTAGAGCGGTTACGTAATTATAAAAAGTAATTTAGATTACCTTCTAGTTTTAAATCTCTAGGCTAACAGGAAGTAAAATCAGCGACAAGATATATTTGGCACCTAAAAAATAATAACTAATATGTTTGATTGCCCCGGCTATATTCGCATTCAGTATGCCTAACTAATAAAAATGTCTC
>JBCBIN010000290.1:0-5409 GCA_038524555.1 Cyanobacteria bacterium J06623_7
CTTAAACAAGAAATTAGAGAGTTAGGACAAAAAACCGTAGATAGCCTCAAGCAAACCTATAAGTCTGCCTGGAGTAAATCTCAGACTAAGGAGAACGATAAAGCGACAGAAATTGCGAGCAAAGAAGACTTAGAGATCTTAATTCCCAACCCAGAAATTACGGTCAACGACAGCCGCGTCAACGAGATTAAAGAGCAAGTATTCCAAGCTCAAGGGGGTGAATTTGATGATGCTGATGCTACTTCGGCAACTTTACCCCGTGCTGTTGCCCCTCCCGTGGGGGATATGGCCGTTTCTAACATCAATACCATGCCCGACATAGTTGACCTAGGGTCTAGCTCTCTCGTTCCCCGTCTAGTACTGCGGGATGCCCCCGTAAGAGAAGTCTTGTCATTGTTGGCGCGATCGGCTAATTTAAATGTTGTCTACGCCGGCGGCGAAGACTCCAGCGACGAGTCAGAAACTGGCCCAACTATTTCGCTGGATCTAGAAAATCAGCCCGTACAGGAAGTATTTAACTCGGTGCTTCTAATTTCCGGTTTGGATGCTAATCGTCGCGGCAATATTATTTATGTTGGCGAGCAACTACCCGCTTCTGCTCGTAATCTAGTTAGTCGTACCATACGCCTCAATCAGGTAACGGCAGAAAATGCAGCTTTGTATTTAGCTAGTCAGGGTGCATCAGGAAAAAGATTGACCAACGAAGTAGAAGAAATTATCGACCCCGAAACCGGTCGAGTCGTTCAGAGAAAAGAAACCAGCCCCGAATTGAGTGACCTCGATGGCGGTAGCGAAGATGAGACGGGAACAAAAGCGTTAATGCTTAGAGGTTTACAAGTATCTACTGACGGTAGATTAAACGCGATTACCTTAGTGGGTGAACCCCGTAAAGTTGAGGTAGCTACGGCATTTTTAACTCAGCTAGATGCTCGTCGTCGTCAGGTAGCAGTAAATGTCAAAGTTCTCGACGTTAACTTGCTCAATCAGGATATTTATAACAGCAGTTTCTCTTTCGGCGTAGGCGATACCTTCTTTTCGCAAGATAGTGGCTCTGCTGTCCTGAATTTTGGCGACACCAGACCGCCCAATAATGCTGAAGTAACGAATAGTCAATTTTTCCCGACTATTGCACCATTAAACACATCAGGGGCGACAGTTCAACCTTTCTTCGATATTCAGGATGCACCCTTTAGTGGTGTTCAAAGGGGTGTTCAAGAATTTACCGACCAAGTTTCCCCTTACTCTCGTCCTAGCTTTGGTACCAATAACAATCCTTTTCAACCTGGAGTAAGCAGTGCCGAACCTATTTTCGGTAATCCTGATAATCCGACTCAGGTTACAGGAACGACTTACGAATACAGTTTACCTAGCCTGTTCGAATACCCTGAAAAATTCTTAGCTCAGCTAAATGCTCAGGTGACTAGTGGTAATGCCAAAATTCTGACCGATCCAACTTTAATGGTGCAGGAAGGACAGCAGGCAACGGTAAAACTAGCCCAAAACATTATTGAAAGCGTCAGAACCGATATTGATGGGGAAACCGGCACTAGAACGATTACCCCCGTAATCGCCGAAGCTGGTGTAGTTTTGACTGTTAACGTTGAACGGATTGACGATAATGGTTTTGTTTCCATGTCCGTTAGCCCCACAGTTAGTTCGATCGGTGCAAGCCAAAACTTTGATAGTGGTGGAGGCGCGGTTAACTTACTTAACCTACTGAGTAAGCGCGAACTCAGTTCTGGTTTAGTTCGCTTGAGAGATGGTCAGACCCTAATTCTGTCAGGAATTATTCAAGATCAAGAAAGAACTACTATTTCTAAAGTACCGATTCTCGGCGATATTCCTTTACTCGGTTCTCTATTCAGAAGTACCGATAAAGCTAGCGAAAGAGCAGAAGTAATAGTTTTGTTAACTCCAGAAATTGTCGAAGAAAATGCCGGCTTGGCTAGCAATTTTTCTCCGAGCAAAGAAAGCCGTGAAGTCCTGCAACGAGAAGGGGTTGGACTACTTGGTAAATAGCTTATTTTCCTGTTTTCGTGGTTAATGTGTACTGGGCGAAAGTAAAAAAATTGTTGAAATCTAGTTAAATTAACGCTTTCAACGATCCATATTTGCCAAGTAGAGCTTAGAATAAGGCAGTCACGGGTGAATCTGATTTAGTTGAGATGTTCCTTTGTGGCTGCGATTGCCGAAAAGTCTATAAAATGTTGTGGGTTTTTTGAACTCTGATGCTATAAATTAGGCTGGTTACAAATTTTTCCGCGAATTGACGGTGGAAATCTTGATGAATCTGGGTTAATCCAGTTTCTCTAAATCTAAGTTCTCGTCTATTAGAGACGAAACACACAAAACACACAAACCATAAGCAAATATAAACAGGAAATTATCATGAACAAAGGAGAACTAGTCGATCGCATTTCTCAAAAAGCGACCGTTACTAAAAAGCAAGCTGATGCTGTCTTATCTGCTGCTATCGAAACTATCATGGAAGCTGTCTCTGATGGCGACAAAGTAACTTTAGTTGGTTTTGGTTCTTTCGAACGTCGCGATCGCAAGGAAAGAGAAGGACGCAACCCTAAAACTGGGGAAAAAATGTCCATTCCGGCGACTAAAGTTCCTGCTTTCTCGGCTGGAAAATTATTCAAAGAGAAAGTAGCACCTAAAAAATAGTCAGGATAGTTAGCTTATCTTGGATAGACCACATCACGGTGGAAACTTAAATTGGGCAGCCACAATTGCGGGTTGTCCAATTTCTGCTTTGACAGATTTTTCTGCCAGCATTAACCCTCTGGGTATTGCCCCCACAATTCTCGCGATCCTCACCAATAGTCTGTCTCAGCTTACAGCTTATCCTGACCCGGAATATAGTGAACTGAGATCGCATTTAGCACAACATCACCACATCGATCCTCAGTTTATTTTGCCCGGTAATGGTTCGGCGGAGCTACTCACCTGGGCGGCGAGAGAGCTAGCACAACAAAAGTTTACATACCTGATTGTTCCTGCCTTTAACGATTACCAAAGAGCGATTAGTGCCTTTGACGGACAGATTAAGTTCGTGCCTCTAGATCTGACTACTTGTGGGTCTATTTCCCTCCCAGTTCCTCAATCTCCGCCGCCACACTCGGGACTGCTTTTGAATAACCCCCATAATCCCACGGGCAAACTATGGACGAGAGAAACAATATTGCCCTATTTAGAGCGGTTTGACCTAGTAGTAATCGATGAAGCCTTCATGGACTTTCTCACTCCAGATCGCGAGCAAAGCTTAATCTCCTCTGTAGTTAAATATCCCAATTTAGTGATTTTACGTTCTCTAACTAAGTTTTACAGTTTACCGGGACTAAGAATTGGTTATGCGATCGCTCACCCCAGTAGATTGAGCCGATGGCAGCAGTGGCGCGATCCCTGGTCGGTCAATACTTTAGCTGTTGAGGCTACTATTGCCGCTTTACAGGATAAGAATTTTCAGCAGCAAACTTGGGATTGGCTCAGTGAAGCGCGATCGCAATTATTCCAGCAGCTAGAACAGATTCCCCCGCTCAAACCACTCCCCGGGGCGGCAAACTATTTACTGGTGCAAACCGAAAGATCGGCAATGGGGCTACAGGAAAAATTATTGACAGAGCATCAGATTGTCATCCGAGACTGTATGAGCTTTCCCGAATTGGGCGATCGCTATTTTCGACTGGCGGTGCGTCTCCCGGCAGAAAACACTCGTTTAACCCAAGCCATAGCTGCTATTGTTAAGGCTGAATCTTAATTCTTGCCTGGTATTTGATTTAAATGGCGGTAGACTATGATTTGGTCATTATTGGTAGCAGTAAAGTTGGTATCTATGCCGCACACCAAGCTGCTCTACTACAGGCGCGTGTCGCGTTAGTAACTCAGAGTGATCGCTTATTGCTGCCGGATAATAGCTTTAAGAGTCAGGCGATCGCTGAAATCGCTCGATTAAACTACAAAGCCAATAATCATCCTGTAGCTGAGGCTTCGGTAGTTAGCTCACTAAACGAAGCACAAACATGGGCGGCTAATGTCGATCTCGTACAACAAACTCAAAATTCTCTAGCTAATTTGGCCGCTTTAGGAGTCGATGTGATTGCCGACACAGGAAAGTTTTGTCCGTTACCGCGATTATCTTTTCAGACTACCAAGCGTCAGCTGCGATCGCGTAAATTTTTGCTGGCAACGGGAACTAGTTTTCGAGCGCAATGTCCTCCAGAGCGAGATAAGGAAGCTTATTTGACTTCAGATGAACTGTGGCAGACAGATCTTACTGGTTTGGGTGCCAAAATTATTGTCGTGGGAGGCAATCCCGCCGCTTTGGAATTGGCTCAAACTCTAGTTAGATTTGCCAAAGAAGTGGTTTTAGTCATGCCGCAACCGAGAATTTTGTCCTCTGAAGATCCAGAAGTCGTGCTAATGCTCCAGGCTCAATTAGAAGCAGAAGGCATTAAAATTTACACTGATGCCCCAGTTAAGCAAATTAAAACGATTGATGGGCAAAAATGGCTCCAGGCAGGTGATTTCGCTCTAACTGCCTCACAGATCGTGGTAACTAGCGATCGCCAGCCCCATATTACGGGTTTAAATCTCAAAGAAGTCGGCGTTAAGTGCGATCGCCGAAGGGTACATGTCAATCGTCGGCTGCAAACCCACAACCCCGATATCTATGCCTGTGGTGATCTGATCGGTGGTTATAGCCTACCTAGTGTAGCTCGCTATGAAGCGGATATCGCGCTCAAAAATATCCTGTTTTTCTCTTTCTATCGTACCGACTATAATTCTGTTCCTTGGGTAATTTCTACCCAACCTAACTTTGCCCGGGTTGGCTTAACTCCCCGTCAGGCTGAGGCTCGCTATGGTCGGGATCTATACATAATTCGAGAATATATTGCCGATCTCGATTTCGCCCAAATCTCGGCGGCAACGATGGGCATGTGTAAGCTGTTAGTGCATCAAAATGGCACGGTTATTGGCTGTACTTTAATCGGCGATCGCGCTGAAGAATTAATTGTCGTCATTTCTTTACTGATTCGGCATAAAATAAAGCTCGGCTCTAATCCGCTTAGGGGATTAACTACGCCAGTTCTGACCGCTATATCTCCGAGCATGTCCGAAATTTGGCAACGTGCCAGCGATAATTTTTATCGACAAAAGCTACGGCAGAATTCTCCCTTGCGCGCCCGTCTGCAAAGCTGGCATTCTCTGCGTAGAAAATGGCATCAATAATTACTAACTTTGATTATTTAAGCTACTAATGTCCCACAATATTTTTATCGTTTTTGAAGGAATTGATAGCTCGGGAAAGACAACCCAGGCGGAATTACTACAGAACTATTTTTCCCAGAACCAGGAAAAGTCTGTAATTAGCCCAGAACCTTCCAATGGTATTATTGGTAATTT
>JBCBIN010000291.1:0-5403 GCA_038524555.1 Cyanobacteria bacterium J06623_7
GGGACAAAATTGAGCGTACAAATAGAGCGCATAAGTCTCGATTTAAATCGTGTTTTTGCCTTAAGGTAAAACGCTTTTTATGATGATGAAATTAAAACTAATCTGTATTTGTTAGTTCAGACCTAACTCTTATTTTATTTACACAGCAATGTTCCCAGTTTATGTCTTTCAGTGATGATTAACTTATTTGTTAATCACTTTAATAATTATTGATTGCAAGCATTACATGGGCATATATATATTGAACTTTTGGTTGGAAATATTTCAGCCAGATCTATTGTTGTTCGATATAAGTATTTTTGCTGTCTAAAAAATTACTATCCACTATTGTATTATTCAGAATAATTAGTTCACAACCATGAGACCAAAAAAATCGCAGCGTCAAGAAACCAACTCGCCTTTCAAGAAATTAAGATTGAACGTCAAACTATCTCAAGAGCAGCTAGCTAGAGAAATTGGCGTTGCAGTATCGACCATTCGCCGTTGGGAAAAAGGACAGGCAGAGCCAACTATGACTGTTTCACAGATGAAAGAGTTTTGTAAAGCCGTCAAGAAGAGTTTTGAAGAACTACCCAGTTCCCTGTTGCCATCTGATACGTCCAGCAATGGCAGTAATGGACATGCTTAATCTAGTTGATTAAAGTGCTTATTTTTGATTTTAGAGATATTTTCTAGCTTTAATTATGGCGAAATAGCTAGTGATTAAATTTTAAACTAGATATAGTGGCAGGTTAAGTTTACATCGCCCAATTACAATCGATGGTGTAAGCTTGACCTGCTATTTTAATTTTAGAGAAAAAACCTAAATCTAGAAATTAGAAATCAACAAGCTGGTTAGATAAATTTAGTTCAAGAAATTGCCTGCTTCAAAGCGCGACAAAATTCGCCAACTTCCTTTAAGCCAGACTCTGGACTTCCTGTTGCCAAACGCTTAACGATCGCACTACCGACAATTACGGCATCTGCTCCCCATGCTTTAATTTGCTTGGCCTGTTCCGGGTCAGAAATGCCAAACCCAACACCAATTGGTTTGTCCGTAGCATTGTGAAGACTCGCTAGCAGATCCTTAACGCCAACTGCTGTTTCCGAACGTACCCCAGTGACTCCAGTAACGGATACTAAATAGATAAAACCCTGAGATTTAGCGCAAATTGCTTCAATTCGCTCAGTAGAGCTAGTGGGAGCTACTAACAAAATTACCTCAATGCCAATTGCTTGAGCCAGGTTAAGCAAGCTTTCTGCTTCCTCTAGGGGCAAATCCGGCACTACCAAACCACTGACCCCTGCAGCTTTAATTTGCTTGAGGAAGGACTCAATTCCCCGGTAGTAAATGGGGTTATAGTAGGTAAACAAAATTATCGGTACTTCAATCTTGTCCGCTGTCTCGGTGACAATGTTCAAGACATCCTCTAGCTGCACTCCTTTTTGCAACGCTCTCGTTGCTGCCGCCTGAATAGTAGGCCCATCTGCTAGGGGATCGGAATAGGGAACTCCCAGTTCGATCACATCGGCACCATTATTGGCTAGAACTTCCAGCGCTTTAGCCGTAGTTGCTAGATCCGGGTCGCCGGCGGTAATAAAGGGAATAAAAGCGCATTCAGATTTTTGTTTTAGCTGTTGGAAACGTTCGGCAACATTCATGAGGCAGGATTAAATTGATACCTGAACATAATACAGTCAATGAGTTGCATAAACTAGGATTCTTTTTCCCGAGCAATTTCTTCCTGTAGCTGAGTCAACTCTTCCTCAGACATCTCTTCCAGGCGCTTCTGCATCACGGCTTCTTGATAATCTTTTAGCTGTTGATTGTAGGTCATATTCTTATTGCCGACCCGAAGAATATAGGTCATCGACCAGCCCACCAGCATCACGACTAAAGCTGTCTGAGTCCAGATGCCGGCGTTAATGCTAGACATGCCAAATATCTGAAGAACGAGATAGACTAGCCCTGCAGCGACAAAAACCCCCAAACAAATACCTAGAGCATCGATTCTACGCATAATTTTATCTAAGCTTGCAAATCGCGACGTTTGGGACGAAAGTTAAGAAACGGACTGAGCAAGAGCATGCCGGGAAAACTGAGAAAAACAAATAAATACATCAACAGTCTTTCGATGGAGCCGGCGGTGTACCAACGTTTACTGAGATAAAAATAGACCATAGCTGGCAACACGAGAAGGTAGGTACCACTCAGAACTAGATACAATAAGGCAACTAAGCTGGTTTCTGTAAGTAGCATTGCTTGTTAATCAAAAAATCGGCGACAATTGTTATTTTAGCAGGAGGAACACCGAGATTTTGCTGTGGACGAGACCAGCTAGTACTTGGTTTTTTTTCTCACGCCATAACTCAACAGGCGATCAAGAGTGTCTAAACGATTTTGCCAGACCTGTGCCTGATAGGCATCAATATCTTTGCTTTGTTGCACCCAACCAGGAAACTGCTGGCGTAAGGAGCTTAACGCCACTTTTACAGCAAATAAATTTCTGTCGCTGGGTCGAGCGATAAATTCTTCTAGTTCTTGGCTCAATAAATCTGCTTGTCGAGCCCATTTAATCAGAGTTTTGGCTTCAACTGCTCCGGGATTAGTGGCGAGATAAAAATTCCACTCCTGCTGCAAACTGTGATAGCGCGATTGGGTTGCCGCAAATGGTTGGCGATGAGGTAATTGCTGGGATGTAGATAGTTCGTCTCCCTGAGTTTTTTGAAAGGTATCGGTCAGACGAGAATTGAGATTTTCGGCGGCAAATAGAGAATAACCCTCAGTAGATAGACCTCTCAAAAGCTGCATCTGATCGAAGGCAACTACCTCCGACATATCTAAGATCCTAATGCCAGGTAATAGTAAGGCTTTGCCCTGAGTAAACTCTTCTAATAAAGGGTTCGTCACAGAATAAAGTTCTTGAGCCGATTGAGAATAGGTCATGGGTACTAGCAGGTCGATCCATTCTTTTCTGACCCATGTTTCCCAACCCTGCTGAATTTTACTCAGGCGATCGCGAGTTGGTAAAGGAAAGACGGCGGTGGAGAGAACTAATTCCGGGTTGATACTCTTAAGCTGTTGAGATACTTGGGCGACAAAAGTATCTACCTGCTGAGTGCGGAATTCAATCCATTCTGACCAGAGATAATGGTAGGGATGAAGCTCTATCGGATCGTAGCCGGTTTGCCGTTCAAACTGCTCTCTGGACGCAACTCCGTAGCCATAGGTAAGCTGACCTGAAGGGCTTTGGAAGGGATAGCGAATATAGTCTAAGTGAATGCCATCTACCTTATATTCGGTGACGATTTCGGCAATTATAGCTTGCAGATAGCTTCTGACTTCTGGATTGGCGGGGTCGAGAAAAATTTTGCCGGAATTATAGTGAAAACGGCTACCCTGACCATCGGTCATAGCCCATTCAGGACGTTGAGAGAGAACCGGACCTAAATAATGGCTGGGAAGATTTAAAATTTGGTTGTGTCGTTTATTGACTGCGGCGAAAGTCCAGACCCAGGCATGTAGCTCCATGTTTCGTTCATGAGCTAACTTAACCGCGGCTCGTAGAGGATCCCAATCTTTAACTAAAGGATTTTGTTTGGGAGCTACTTCACTGGGGTAGATTGTATAGCTAGAGTTAAGAGTTTCAAAAAAAACTGTATTGATACCTGCCTGAGCCATGCGATCAAAAATGGGTATCAGATCGGCTTCAGATTTAGCTTTGACAATAGTGCCGCGATCAAACCACATGGCTCTGACTTCCGATTGGGGCATTAACTGCTCTTGCGGATAATTAGCCCATAAAATTGCTTGGGCGGCAGACCATTCAGCTTTAGCCAAACGATGTTGACCCAAGCGAACTAGACGATGAAAATTTTGTAGCTTGGCGGTGGCTAACTCTAGCGCAAGGTGAGAATTAGAAGATTTAGCACGAGCCCTTTTGCCATATTGTTTGCGGGTTGTAGTGGAAGGTTCTAGGAGCTGTTTGACGATCGCCCTGGTAGAAGGTTCGATCTGGCTTTGTCGGGCATCTACCGCCAAGAGGGTTGCTTCAAAACGATCGATTAATCCCTTTAATTCCCGCTCCATGACCTGGACTTCATGGACAGTCAGCCGGGGTTCCGTATTTGGTTGCAGGGGAACGACTTGGGAGACGACGTTGTCTGTCTTGTTCGGTGAGTCAAATCGCTCTGAGGCAAAGGCTGATACGGGAAATAGTAACGTACCGGTACAGATGATTGAAACCAGTTTGGTTAATTCTCTAAAGCTCTCCCTAATGCTAGTTTTTGTTAGAGAACTATCTGACAGCACAAACCCAACATTGATTGGCACAAAAATATCCTCAAGTCTCGATGAAACGGCGGTTTCCCAGTCTCAGGTCATTCCCATGTTAGTCGAGTTCGGTACCGACTAGAATCGGTATTAGTAACCATGAAAACTTCATTTTTCTAGGCGCATTGCTAGATATTACGGGGAAATTTATCCGAACAAAGCACATGAATTAAACAGTCTTTACTCAAGCTAGTTTTGCTGCTGATATCTTTCGAGGGATTGCTCTAACTGAGATTGATTATATTTAAAGATTGTTTCGGCTTCTTTGGCTTTTCTTTCCAGTTCCAAAACTTCTAATTCTGCCAGTCTTTTTTCCCGTTCTAGGGCACGCAGTTCCTGATTTTTCTTAAAAATAACTCGCTCTTTGGCTAAAGCCGCACCATAAAAACCATCTTGCCATTCAATGACGCGCTCAAATTCAGCGTTGCGTAAATTAGCGGCCAAATTGCTAAACATCTGCTCGGCAATTAGCTCTCCTTCCTTGGCGTTTTCCACAAACAGGGTGGCATATACCTCTGGGGAAACAGTTCTTAAGTAGGTTTGAGCGATCGCCCGATCTACTTCCGCTAATTTGAGATATTGTTCGAGGATTTCGGCAATATTTCGTTCTCGGGCACACTGCTGAATCGCAGCTAAACTGGGTTTAAACTCGGGAGGAATTTGTCCGTTATTGTCGCTAGAATTAATTGACGCAGCGCCAATGCCAAAGCTAAAACCACCGGAACGAGAAAAAGAAATCATGCGATCGCCACAGCTTAAAGCGGCATTGCCTTCGGGAACAGATAGCTGATTGCGAGCACCATTAGTCCAAAAGTTATCCCGAGTTTCCTCGTCGGTAACGGTCACATTTGATGACCCTCCATTAGCACTTTGTCCCTGCTGTTGTGAGCCATCTTCCTGCACATTAATATCGACATTTTCGTTATTGTTATTAGTAACGCTGTCCGTATTTTGAGCCTTTACTTCCACTACGGTCAGGCTAAAACTAAATATAGATATCAATAAAAGCTTTAATATTTAGCTAGAGAATACTATTAAATTCTCTATATATTTAACTGTATTCTACAATCGATGAAGTTAAGCAAAATATT
>JBCBIN010000292.1:0-5371 GCA_038524555.1 Cyanobacteria bacterium J06623_7
GTAGTATTGATGACTTTCGAGAAAGAGTAGATTTAGCTGTTAAACAAACGTCCTAACCTATACTTCGATTGCTATAAAAGCCAGCAATTTTAATTACTGGCTTCGTTTCTTTAATCTGAGTGCTGAGAAATAAACTAGATTAAGCCGGCAGACTCTCGACGCTATTGGCTAGAAAGTCAGTACGACAGGCATGACGCTGAATTTTACCGCTAGAGGTTTTGGGTAAACTACCGGGCTTGAGCAGTAATGTCTCGTATACCTGAAGGTCGTGATTTTTCGCTATTTCCCGACGAATTGATTGAGTTAAATCTTTAACCGCCACAATTTCGGTCGTGGCTACCTTGCCATTAGCTTTGGTTTTGGCTTTTGTACGGTTGCTGCTCCAATAGCGCCGTTCGACCTCCGCCATAATAATTAGCTTTTCTTCTCCCTGAACCTCAATTGAGAAGCTAGCCACACAGCTAGGTCTAATCCAAGAGCTAGTTTCTTCTACCGTTTTTTCAATATCTTGGGGGTAATGATTGCGTCCTTTGATCACGATCATATCTTTAAGACGACCCGTAAAAAACAGTTCGCCATTATCGATAAAGCCTAAGTCTCCCGTGCGTAGATAGGGTCCTTCCCCCGTATCTTTGAGATAAGCGCCAAAGGTAGCGGCAGTAATTTCTGGCTGTCGCCAATATCCCTGGGCAATACTAGCACCAGATACCCAAATTTCCCCTACCTCCCCAGGAGCACAGCTAACTTTTGTTTCTGGATTGGCGATCGCTAATTTTTGATCGGCTAAACTTTGACCGCAGCTAACTAAAGTGTGGGGATGGGGTTCGTCTGCACTGGCGATCGCAATTTGGTTTTGTTCCAGTGCTTTGCCCTGGACTTTTTTGGTCACCACCGCCTGATTTTGGGAGCCGCCGGAAATAATTAGGGTCGCTTCAGCCATTCCATAGCAGGGATAGAAAGCATCATAATTAAAGCCATAGGGCGCAAAAGTCTCAGCAAACTTGCTTAAGGTTTCATGATTGATCGGTTCGGCACCATTAAAGGCGACTTGCCAAGTACTAAGGTCTAGTCCCAGCAGTTGTTCCGGCTTGAATTTACGCACGCACAAATCGTAGGCAAAGTTTGGTCCGCCGCTAGTAGTAGCTCCATGGCGTGAAATTGCCTTCAGCCAGCGCAGGGGATTCTGCAAAAACATGAGAGGCGACATTAACGTAACTGGGAAATCACCGTATAGAGGCTGTAGCACCCCACCAATTAAGCCCATATCGTGATAGGGGGGAAGCCAAATTACTCCTTTACTCTGCTGGCTGTGACGAAAACAGTTATGAATCGCTGCTAAGTTATGGAGTAAATTCTTATAGGCAATCCTAACTCCTTTGGGTTCGGCAGTAGAACCGGAAGTGTACTGCAAAAAGGCAATATCATTGGCGGTAACCTCAGGCTTTTGCCAGTCATTGGCTAGATGCTCTGGAATAGAATCTGTCGTAATCCAGCGGAGATTCTGTAATTCTCGGGTACGTTCTAGCTGACGCTCTAATCCCTGTAGGGTTTCGCCGTTAGTTAAGGCGAGGTCGGTCTGAGCATTATTGAGAATGTTGTGAATACGGTTTAAAGAGCGATTGGGGCGAGGGGGATAGGCAGGGATGGCAATTACCCCCGCATAAAGACAGCCAAAAAAAGCAGTAATGTAGTCTAGACCAGCAGGAAACAACAGGAGAACTCGATCTTGAGGAGAACAGATCGACTGAAGATAAGCAGCGATCGCTCGAGCCTTTTGTTCTAGCTGTCCGTAGGTTAAACTGACTGATTCTGTTTCGCCATCAACCAGAAAATTATAGATTGTCTGATGAGGCTGGGATTCTGCCCTAGCATGGAGTACATCGACTAAGGTAGCTGCTTCAAGCTTGTTTTTTAAACCACTCATTCACTTTGGATTATTAAAATCGATTTACACCATATCTCATAATTTAGAATTCCAGTAGGAATTAGAGCATGATTTTGCCTGGAGTAATTAAATTCCCCCACAGCTTACAACAACCAAGGCTATCTCAGAGTAGATATGTGACAGCTTGAGAACAGTCCTCTTCGATCGATAATAGATAGATATTGTATTGAGTTGAGAATTTAATTATGAGTTTGCCAGAATTTGCTAATGCTCAACAGCTAGAGTCAATTTTACTGGCGAAAATCCGCTCGTCTTCCACCCAGAAAGTTAGCTTTGCCGAGTTTATGGCTCTAGCTCTATACCATCCCCAGTATGGCTACTATACAACTCAGGTGGAGATTGGTTCTCGGGGAGATTTTTTTACCTCTGCTTCCCTCGGTAGTGACTTTGGCGAACTGCTGGCAATTCAATTTACCGAGATGTGGCACAATTTGGGCTGCCCTAATCCTTTTTATCTGGTGGAAATGGGTGCGGGTAACGGAGAATTGGCGCGGGATATTTGGCTTTATTTTCGTGCTAACGGTGAATCAGCTCTGAAAGATGCCTTAAACTACTTAATTATCGAGAGATCGCCATACTTAATTGCCCAACAGCAAGAGTTACTTAAGCCTCTAGGAGATTTTACCGTTCGATGGCAAGACTGGAATGATATTGCCCCGGAGAGTATTGAGGGCTGTTTTTTTTCTAACGAACTGGTGGATGCTTTTCCCGTTCATCTGATAGAGAAGCAGCAAGAGTTGCAGGAGATTTACCTAACCATACAAAATGATGCTTTAACAGAGGTTAGCGATCGCCTGTCTAATGATCGACTTAGGGAATATTTTCAGACCCTAGAAATTGATTTACTACAGTCCCAGTATGCCTCCGGCTATCGTACTGAGGTTAATTTAGCGGCTTTAGATTGGCTCGAAAGCGTCGCTAGCAAGCTCAAACGCGGATATCTTTTAACCATTGACTATGGCTATAGTGCCGAGAAATATTATCGTCCCGCTCGCAGTCAGGGAACCCTACAGTGCTACTATCAGCATCGTCGTCACAACAATCCCTACGCTAACCTCGGATATCAAGACCTTACTGCCCACGTCAACTTTACGGCTTTAGAACGCTATGGCGAACTCTATCAGCTAGAGCGAGTTGGTTTTACTCAGCAGGGACTGTTCTTGATGGCGTTAGGTTTGGGCGATCGCCTAAATGAACTCTCAAACGGTAATTTTAACCCCATCGAAATCTTTCAACGTCGCGACGCTTTGCATCAGTTAATTAGTCCGACCGGTTTGGGTGGCTTTGGAGTACTAGCTCAGAGCAAGAATCTAGATAATCCTCTATCTTTGCGGGGATTTACTATGCCGACGATGCAGTTCTAATTTGTCTAAACAGAATCAAAAATAAGGCTTTGATGAATGCGTAATGCTATTGAACACTTATTATCTGTTGAGATCGAGACTGTAAATAAAAAAAGCTTATAGCCTATAGCTTATAGCTAGGAGCTACAAAATTATTTAATGACCAAAGCCAAAAATAAAAAAAGCGATCGCTTTACTCAATTGACTTGAATTGCGATCGCCTTGATATATGGTCTATGGTCACTAATTGACAGCTCTAAGCCGCCAACCAGAACTAGAATTCTGAGCTTTCAGCCGGACTCATACCAGCAGAAACGCCTGCTCCACCAGCAGCTAAGACATCTGCTTCTTTGACAAATCCACTGTATGCTTCCATACCATGTTCGCTAATATCCAAACCGCGTCTTTCTTCTTCTTCTTCTACGCGGATGCCAACAGTGGCCTTGAGAATTGACCAGACAATCGCACTAAAGACGACAGTAAAGGCACCAATGGCAACAATCCCAATCAACTGAGTCACGATATTGGCAGTACCAAAAATACCAACCGCCAGAGTTCCCCAAATACCGCAAACTAGGTGAACAGAAGTGGCACCAACAGGATCATCAATTTTGATGCTGTCGAAGAAAGCAACAGAGAAAACGACAATTACACCAGCCACTAAACCAATAATTACTGCTGATAGATAGCTAACGTCAGCACAGCCAGCAGTGATTCCTACTAGTCCAGCTAGGATACCATTGATAATCATCGATAGGTCAGGCTTACCGTCTTTTAACCAGGAGGTAAATGTAGCCGCTACACCACCAGCAGCCGCAGCCAAATTGGTAGTTACAGCAATATAAGGAACGTTAGCAGTCGCCGCTAACTCAGAACCAGGATTAAAGCCAAACCAGCCAATCCAGAGAATCAAACAACCTAGAGTGGCAAATCCCATGTTGTGTCCGGGAATCGCGCTAATTCTGCCGTTTTGATATTTACCCAATCTCGGTCCTAAAATTGCCGCACCTACTAATGCCGCCCAACCACCAACGGAGTGAACGACAGTAGAGCCAGCAAAGTCAGAAAAGCCCATTTCTGCTAGCCAACCACCATCCCAGACCCAGTGTCCGGTAATCGCGTAGGAAATTGCCACTAATAGGGTACTGAAAATCAAGAAAGCACCAAACTTGATTCTTTCAGCAACTGCACCGGAGACAATTGTTGCGGCTGTAGCTGCAAACGCCACCTGAAATAGGAAGCTAATTGCTGCGGGGACAGCTGCGGGATAGGCATCATCACCATAAGCAGCAGCATCACCACTAAAGAAGAAGCCGCTAGTGCCAATAAAGGGACTACCATCTCCATACATTAAGGCATAACCTACTGCCCAGTAAGCCAGAGTAGCGATCGCAAATACGATCAAATTCTTAGCTAAGATATTCACCGCATTCTTTTGACGGCAAAATCCAGCCTCTAACATGCCGAACCCTGCGTTCATAAAAATGACTAGGATCGAGCAAACTAGCAAAAATATGGAGTCTAGAACAACTCTTAATTCGTCTAGGTTCGCTGGAGCATCAAGACCTTGAGCTGTTGCTGCTGTATTCCAAACAACGACAATCATTGCTGCCAAAGGAATACAAATGAGCCACGAGGGAGAAAAAGATTTAAAGACCGCTCTTAAAGGTCTTGGAAGCAAGTTTCCAACTTGTGTTCCACTATTCATAGTATTTCGTATTTCTACACTTGAGTATTTTTTTAGTTTCGGATGATTCGGAATCTGTTTAGACTTCGATTAAATCAAAAAATATAGCTAGCCTATAGTTAAATGGCAAACTTGATTCTATACAGTTTGCGCTCTTTTGTTTCTTCCTGCGGTATTAAAACATACAGATTAATTTGCCCAAAAAATGTATAATTAAAGGTTATTTATTTTGTTATGAATTGCTGTTTAATTGACCGAGACAATCGCTCTTTCTTAATCTATTCTCGACTTAAACTGAGGCGATAGCTAAAACTTTATTTGGGGAGCATCCCACTTTTGCAGTAAGTAAAAATGCTTAGAGTAAGATTAAGAGAATCAATTCCTATTAAATAAGCA
>JBCBIN010000293.1:0-5368 GCA_038524555.1 Cyanobacteria bacterium J06623_7
ACTCCCCGCAGACAGATTTACCGGTGGATTTTTACCCACCTAAACCTTCGCGATAGTATAGTGGGATAAAAAAATACCTATGTCCGTAGCGGTGTAATAGTTACTCTTTAAACTCATATGATTACTTGCCCTAGTTGCAACCATCAAAACCCTGAAGGCTCTTTGCAATGCGAAAATTGTTATACTCCTCTTCCTGCTACTACTAGCTGTCCTAACTGCGGATCTTCGGTGCAGGCAGATGCTACTTTTTGTGGTCAATGTGGCTTTAATTTGCAGGCAGAAAACTCGCCCCCGACTCCTCTAGAAGAAACTGTCTTTGGTACATCTCCGGATCTACCTCCTCTAGAAGAGATACCTCTACCCGATGAAATTCCTCTTTCAGGGAGCAGCCCAGATATTATGCCCGAAACTTCTGTGTCTGAGCCAATTCAGAGTCCTTGGGACGAGCAAGAAGATGAAGAACGAACTATGGGGCAGTCTGAATTACCCACTGGTTTCTCAGAGGTAGAGTTAGAACTCACCGAAACTACTAGCTTTGCTACCGAACCCACGGAAACCGAGGTTGCCATCGACATCCCCAGTAATTTAGATGAGCCCGAAATGCCCGCTCCCGAACCATTTGCCCCAGAGCTAGAATTGGAACCATTAGTCAGCGAGCCTACAGTTGAAGCATCGCCGATTAGCGAAGTAGCGGAACCAGAACCAGAACCGCAGGTAGAACCAGAACCGCAAGTAAAATCAGAACCAGAGTTAGAACCAGCAGAATCGGCAACATCAGTTCCCGAAATTGGTCGGGCAGCAGCCGGATCCATGGCTGGTGCAACGCAACTACAGGTACAAAAAGCGACTCTGCTTCATCTACAGAGCAACACTACAATTGAGATCCCTAACGATCTAGACGTGGTTCACTTCGGTAAACCCAATGGTCAGATCCCCCCCGATATTGACGTTTCTGGGTTTCCTGATTCTGAGGTAGTATCGCGAGTTCATGCGGATATTCGAATTGAGGGAGATGTTTTCTACGTTGAAGATACGGGAAGCTCTAATGGAACTTATGTAAACCACGCACCCCTGCAAAAAGGAAATCGCCATCGATTGCGCTCGGGCGATCGCATTGCCCTCGGAAAAGGCGATCTGGTAACCTTTATTTTCCAGCTCAACTAAGAAAGCTAAACTAAGAAAATCTTAAGATTTAGCGTACTGTCAGACTGTCGAGCAAGGTTAAATCTAAGTCGTTGTTGGGGTCAATGGAAACTAATTCTACTTCGTTGCCGCCCAACAACAGTCCGGCTAGGGCCCCCGCTCCCGCTCCCCCAAGAACTTCTAGCGCACCGATATCACCAAAGATTTCAGATAGTACTGCGGCTGCCGTGGCACCAATTGCCGCTCCCTGTAAGATATCTCCGGCATTTGCCCCTTCTTTGACGGTTTCTTTCCGAGTGACTACTGCTGATACCGCCTCAATCGATTGACTAGAACCATCGGTAAAAACTATTGACTCTGCGGCAAAAAAAGAGCCAGATTCAGCTTCATCCGGTTCAATTTGCCCTAGAATCTCGCTACCATAAGGAATCAAAATATTACCACGATTGTCCTTGATATTAGCCGCCACTAGTAAGCTAATGGGCACGGTTTCTTCTGGAGCCAGGAGAATTTTTTCTTCTTCATACTCCACCGGAACCACAAAGCCACGGGGAACAGTGTTGGGAATCAGACGACGATTGCGGTTGAAATTGCGATCGCGAGGGGGGTTATAATCTCGGTTTCTGGTCGGAGAGTTGGGAAATAGCTGTGCCTGAGCCGGGTTTACTCCGGTCAAACTGCTAATTGCAGTGACACAGGCGGCTAAAATCACCAGGCTAGAGGTGGCTACTTTGGGGTATCTTGCGTTAAACATGACTAGGAAAAATATTTATTCAGGTATATCTTCGTTATGAGCCTTTGACGCCAGGCTAGTATTCATAGTTCCAAACCCCCAATGCCAGAACTAGTTTTGCCCAACCAATTGTTTGATTTCCTAGTATTTAACGGTATGTTGCAACGCACCAAATATTCGACCGACCTTTGAACTTGTCTTTCGTCGATTCTGTTGTAGATTTTCCCTAGTTGACCTCATGCTAGAATCTCCCGTGCGCTCAAAAAAACTTCTTTCTCAATCATCCGCTCTGAATCATCAGCTACAGCCGAGAAAATATCATCGGCTCATTGCCCTGGTTTTACTCTCTAGTCTGGGGTGGTTCGCTTGGCGCAGTTTGATTTCTGACGATAAGTTGCTGCCTCCCCAACGAATAGATTCTGCCCTAGTTAATTTGCGATCGCTTGTACCCCAAGCACGACAGTCTCAGCTAAAATCTTTGGTCGAACAGCCGCGAGCATCTACAGCTGAACTTAAGGATAGCCATCGTGCCCATTATTTACTAGCAAAGGATCTAATTCAGCAGGGACGAGGAAAACTAGCATTAAATTATCTTGAGGGTTTGGGTCAAGAATATCCCGTATTGCGTCCTCAAATTCTGTATCACATTGCTCGGGCTCAGCAGCTCAATAATCAACCACAAAAGGCAGCTAAAACTTTAAATTATTTAATCCAGACCTATCCGAATCACCCCCTCAGTGCCAATGCCCTAAGCCTGCTGCCCCATAAAGAATCTCTTCTGCCTAAACTGCTATCTCGTTTTCCCTATCACCCCATTACGCAAAACATCGCCCGTCAGAGTCTCCAACAGAATCCCGATCAGTATCCACTCCTGCTGCTGCTGGCAAAATATAGCCGCGCCCAAAATCTCAATCCCATCCGCGATCGCCTCGTATTGGAATATCCCGCCCAGTTAACTGTCGAAGACTGGGAAGCTATTGCCGACGGTTACTGGCGTGATGGCGAGCATCGTAAGGCGGCTGATGCCTACATATATGCCCCGATCATTCCCCGCAATCTTTATCGGGCTGCCAGAGGGTTTCATCGTAACGGGAATTTAGATACAGCTCGACGTGCCTATCAGCGACTGTTGCGGGAATATCATGATTCGCGAGAAGCGGGACAGGCTTTAGTTTATCTGGCGAGTATTTCTAGCGGTGATGAAGCCGTAGTCTATCTAGAAAAAGCGATCGCTAAGTTTCCAGCTAATGCCCCAGAAGCATATCGTTCTAAGGCGATCGTCCACGAAAGATTTAGTAAACATGAGGCTGCCCATGATTCCCGCCAGAAACTACTCGAGCATTACAGTAATTCTGCTGCCGCTGCTGAATATCGCTGGAAAAAGGCACAAACCCTAGCCAATAAAGGTCAAATTAGGGAAGCCTGGGAGCTAATGCAGCCCGTCGTCAAACTCGAGCGAGAATTAGACTTTGGCGGTAAAGCACTCTACTCTACGGCTAAGTGGGCAGCGGCAATTAATCGATCGCAAGCAGCAAACAGCACTTTCGAGCAGATAATTCGGCTCTATCCTCAATCATACTGGGCTTGGCGTGCGGCAGTTAAACTGGGTTGGCCGGTAGGAGACTTTGATCGGGTGCGTCCTCTCAAGCCGCAATTAGACTTAAGCCAGAGCTATCGTCCTTTACCAATGGGTTCTGCCGCCCTGCAGGAACTATATTTGCTCGGACAGTATCAAGATGCCCTACTCATGCTTCAGTCGGAGATCGAACACCCCCAGCAGATATCCGTTAACGAGCAGTTTGCGGAGGGGGTATTAAACCTCGAACTGCGAAAATATAGCCGGGGGATGCAGCAGGTTTGGGATTTGAGCAAGAGGGAAACTCCTCAAGAATTGAAGCAGTGGCGAACTCTACGGCAAACCAAAACTTACTGGCACAGCCTGTTTCCTTTTCCTTACCAGAGTCAGATTTTAGACAACGCCCACCAGGAGGCAATTAACCCGCTGTTATCTATTTCGGTGATGCGGAAAGAATCTACCTTCAACCCGACGATTGACTCGGTAGTGGGAGCAGTTGGCTTGATGCAAATTGTTCCCCCCACTGCTAAATGGGCGGCAGAGCAAATGAATATGGGCGATTATTCTCTCACTAATCCCGACGACAATATCAAAATTGGTACCTGGTATCTGAACCACAATCATCATCGCTACGAGGATGACTCTCTACTGGCAGTTGCTAGCTACAATGCCGGAACGGGTAACGTTAATACCTGGATTAAGCGCTATGGCATCAGCGATCGCGATCGCTTTGTAGAACAAATACCCTTTCCCGAAACGAAAGATTATGTTGAAGGAGTTTTTGGTAATTACTGGAACTATCTCCGTCTCTATAATCCTGAGATTCGCCAGCAGGTTCAACAATTACGTCAGAAAGAAAATAACCCCATCCCATCAAAGCAATCGAGCAAAAATTAGGGCGAATAAGCTAACAAACTTTATCGAGAGAACAAGATTTACGGTGGATGAACTGTCGTTTTCTGGTTCGATTCTATTTGGTGGATACCCTGAGAATCAATTTGGATTATCCTAAATAGATAAGAAACTTTACAAAAATTGACTTCAAAGTAGGTATCGCTCCTCAAATCAATCATCATGACCAACACCATTACTCCAGCATCCAGTAGCTCAACATACAATCTTGCAGAATGGCAACGAGGTTATGATTCTCAGCCCGATGAATATGACTATGAAATTACCAATATCGAGGGAGAAATACCCGCAGAACTATCGGGGACTCTCTTTCGCAATGGCCCGGGATTATTAGATATTGGTGACTCGGCCATTCATCATCCTTTTGATGGCGATGGTATGATTAGTGCCTTTTCCTTTCAGGATGGTAAGGCGCACTATCGCAATCGCTTTGTCCGTACCGAAGCATATGTCAAAGAACAAGAGGCGGGTAAAATTCTCTATCGAGGCGTATTTGGCACCCAAAAACCAGGGGGACTATTTAGTAATATCTTTGACCTCAGATTAAAAAATATTGCCAACACTGGGGTAATTTACTGGGGTGAGAAATTACTTGCCCTGTGGGAAGCTGCCGAACCTCATCGTCTCGATCCCCAAACCTTAGAGACTATGGGTATTGATTATCTCGACGGTGTTTTGTCTCCCGGTGATGCATTTGCCGCCCACCCCTGGGTCGATCCTAGCTGCGAACTAGATAATGGTGCGCCCTGTCTGGTCAATTTTCGCGTCGATCCTGGGCTATCGAGCAAGATTACTTTATTTGAATTTGCCCCCGACGGTAAACTGTTGCGCCAGCATTCCCATAGCGTCCCGGGCTTTTCTTTCATTCATGACTTTGTAATTACCCCCCACTACGCAATCTTCTTCCAAAATCCGGTTAACTTCAATCCCCTTCCGTTTTTATTTGGTCTACGCGGTGCCGGAGAATGTGTAGGCTTTTGGGGCTGAAAGTCAACACATTCTCC
>JBCBIN010000294.1:0-5276 GCA_038524555.1 Cyanobacteria bacterium J06623_7
AGAGTATTTTTAATAATAAAAGTTTCATCTAAAGCACATAGGGATAAATCGACTAGGCACGTAACACCTCGTTCCAAGTGTTACTTAGAGTACCCAAACGAACTGCGATCGCGATCGCTGACAGTCGATAAATTGTCCTCTAGAAATTCAAGCGCTATCCTGAAATATTTATTCAATCAAATAGGTTCCCAGACCCAAATCGATCAGATTTTGTTCGGCACGCTTGGCTTTATCCCATTGACTAAATGCTCCTACCTGTAGCCAGGGTTCTCCCTGATAGATGGTTTTAAAAGCTTCTGGATAGAGCGATCGCACTTCTCTTTCTTCGCTACTATCGAGCACTTCTACTAATACTTTGTATTTAACCCGAGCACTACCACCCAAGACGTCGGATAAACTACTTACCTGGGAACTATTGGAGTTTAGGGCTGTGGTCTTGAACTGGGGCGGAAAGGGTACGGGTTCGACATCAACAACGGTGCGAGAGCTAGAAGAGTTGGGAGTGAAGATTAGTTCTTTATTGCCGGTATTGCTGGCTATTACCGGTGGGGGAGCGGGAAGATTAGCAGGAGGTGGTTCAATCGCCGGTTGGGGCATTGGACGTTGTGCCACACGGCGGCGGCTGGGTAGAGGCGGTAAATCTCTAAGGCTAGGTCGCTCGTTATTAGCGACAAACGTACCGCGATCAAAGTTAATCTTTCCTTGAGTATCGCCGTTAACTTCTGTACCGACTGCGATTATTTCTTGCTCGGTGGCATTCTGAATATCGAGCTTTTTATTACTACGAAAAATATTGTTGCCGGGTTGTTCATCTGTTCCCAAATCGACCCGAGCTTGAGCGATCGCTGTTAAACCCGATTCGCCAGAATTAACAATTTCATTCTCACGTAAAGTTCCCTGGGCATTGCCTTCTAAGATGATGCCGATACGGTTGCCATCGAACATATTGTCGCTAATTTTTGCCCGAGAATTTTGTACGAGACTGATGCCAAAACCCGTTTGCTCGAAGGTATTATTGGTTATTTCTGGCTGAGAAGTGCCGTAAACTAACAGACCATTGCCTGAATTATTGTAAAAATAGTTGTCTTCAATTGTGGGAGAACTATTACCATTCACCGAAACCCCCGTGTTGCCGTTGCGCGTTAGGGTATTGCTAATGATTTGTGGACTGGCAGACTCAATCCAGATACCGTGTCCCCGAGAGTGGTTGTTAGTTACGGTAATTCCAGTAATCCCACTTGCCCCCTTAACTGCGGCGATCGCTACATTTTGTCCTGCTCCTGTAGGGCTAATGAAGTAACCATCCCCTTTAATAATAGTTTTGTATCCCTGATTGCGCACATCCCCTCGAAGCATAATGCCGTCTTTAATAATTAGAGGAAAGGTTTCTCCCGTAGTTTCACTGTAGGTGCCGTTGGTTAATTGAATTGTGCTGCCAGGAGAGGCGGTTCTTAATGCCTGAGTAATTGTTTGCAAAGGAGCGGACTTTTTACCCGTGTTCGAGTCATCACCGTCTTCTGGATTGACATAGATAGTATTTTTGCTCAAAAGAGGAGATTGGGCGATCTCTCTTTGCGCCAGAACCGAATTAGCCGGGATTAAAATGTAGCCGGGCAAAGCAACAATCAAGGAGATTGAGATCCAACTAAGCAACTTTTGCCACGATCGTTGAGGGCAAATTGTTTTTCTCTGATAATCCTTGCTTTCCATAAATGCCCTTGTCAGACTAAATGATATTGCGCGGGGAAGTTAAGTTAGATATTAACTGTTTTGACTGTCATAGTAGTAAGTGAATACTACAGAGATAGACGATCGTGTGGGTCGGTCAAATAACGTATAATTGCCTAAGTTTTGCAGACCGTATTTAGTAACTAATTGTGCCAGCGTGAAATTATTTGTTTATCATACTCCTGAGAGAACCCCCACAGATACACTGCCTGATTGCGCGGTAGTTATTGATGTTTTAAGAGCCACCACCACAATCGCCACTGCTCTTGATGCCGGAGCTGAAGCCGTACAAGCATTTAGTAACATAGAAGAATTGATGCGTCAATCGGAATCTTGGTCGGCAGAGAAACGTCTGCGGGCGGGGGAAAGAGGCGGCGTCATGGTTGAAGGATTTGACTTGGGTAATTCTCCCTTGATGTGTAAACCTGAAGTAGTTAAGGACAAAAGACTTTTTTTGACCACCACAAATGGTACCCGAGCGCTGCAAAGAGTTGCTCAATCGACTAAAGTAATTACTGCCGCACAAATTAATCGTCAGGCAGCGGTCAATTATTTATTAGAAACTCAGCCCGAAACCGTTTGGCTAGTGGGCTCGGGATGGCAGGGTGATTATTCGGTGGAAGATACTGCTTGTGCTGGTGCGATCGCTCAGTCAATTTTGCAGCAGAGCGATACGGCATTAATCGATCTGTATGGTAATGACGAGGTAATTGGCTCCGTCGCTTTATATGATCGCTGGCAAGATAATCTACTCAATGTTTTCCGTCAATGTAGTCACGGACAGAGGTTGTTGGGTTTGAATGGCGATGATGATCTAGAATATTGCGCCCAGACTGATATTTTAAACGTCTTGCCGATTCAGAAGGAGCCAGGAGTTTTAGTCAAATATTGAATTTGATTACCGGTAGCAACCTTAAGCAGTCAATTTTATTCCAGCTATGTCGCCGAATTAAGCGCCGCTAGTTTAGATTCCTCTTCCGAGGTTAGGCTAGTCGGTTGCCCCAAAACTTCTTTATACATGGCAATATATTCTAGAGCTGATTTAACCCAGCTAAAGTTTTGGCTCATGGCTCGCTGCTGGAGTTCTTGCCATCTATCTTGATAAACAAAGCCTTCCGAGGCACGTACCATACAGGTAAATAAGTCTAAGGGTTCGTAGCGATCAAAACAGTAGCCCGTTCCTCCATGCTGCATAGGATCGTGATGACTTACCGTGTCTACCAAACCACCAGTGCGCCTAACTATGGGAATACAACCATAGCGCATGGCTAGCATTTGACTAATACCGCAGGGTTCAAATTTAGAGGGCATGAGAAAAACATCACTACCACTGTAAATGCGCCGGGCAAGGGAATCATCATAGAGTAGCTGCACCGACATTCTACCGGGGAAACGTCCTGCAAGCTGCCAGAGCTGAGTCTCTATACTGCGATCGCCCGTACCTAAAACCACTAACTGAGAGTTACTGTAGGCCATAAAGCGGTCGAGAATCTGCATTAGCAAGCCAATTCCTTTTTGATCGACTAACCGAGAGACGACGCTCATTAGAAAGACATCTTTATCGACGTTTAGCCCCAGTTCTTTCTGTAGCGCTGCTTTATTAAGACTGCGTTTATCAATGGAGTTTACCGTATAGTTTTCTACTAGAGCTTTGTCCGTAGCGGGATTATAACTATCAATATCAATACCGTTGAGAATGCCCTTGGTCTTACCGCTAATGAAAGACAGTAAACCCTCTAGTTTTTCGCCATATTCTGCGGTTTTAATTTGTTCGGCATAGGTGGGAGAAACAGTGGTGACGCGATTGGCAAACTGTACCGCCGCTGCCATGACGTTGTGCCCCTGCATGTACCACGGACACCAAGTTATTTTATCGAGATACCAGCGCCAGGGTCCTTGATAGGCAAGATTGTGTATTGTATATACAGTAGCAATATCGGGAGCTTGGTTCATCCAAACTGGTAACATTCCCGTATGCCAATCATGACAGTGAACTATTTCTGGTTTCCAATAGTTCCAGCAAAATTCTGCTGCACCATTACTAAAAAAAGTAAAGCGCCAAGGCTCATCTTCCCCAGCATAAATGCGATCGGGATCGAAAGCCGGATGACCAAATAGATATAGAGGTACGTCGCTATCGGGTAAAGCAGCCTCGTAAACGGCAAAACTATTGAACATTGCCGAGCCCCACCAGATGGGGTCGGTCGGAACATCGAGCTTTTGAGATAAGCCGCCATAGTAAGGCATAAAAATACGGACATCATGACCTAACTTTCTCAGAATTTTGGGTAATGCCCCAACAACATCCCCCAACCCGCCGACTTTGGCAATCGGCGCTACTTCTGCTGATACAAATAAAATCCGCATTTAGATACTGTGACCGAATCTCTCCTATAGCTTCCTGTGTGATTATATAGGTCGGAGGGGACAGGCTGTGTGAGGATTAAATAATTATCTTGCGTAAAGACGCAAAGACGCAGAGAAATTTAGAACAAATGTTTTAATTTATAGTACGCTGGTGCTTAATGACTGGAGCGATCGCTATCTCTAATCCTTTAGTCAACTCTTTCCCTTTAACCATTCCTAGCAGACTAATTTGTCGATTAGGAGTTAATTAATCACTATAAACCAGTCTCGCGCATGGCTTCTAAATAGTCGATCGCTGCTTGCAGTTTGTCTTCGTAGGAATAAGAAAACTCTTCAAACCATCTGCCTTCTTCCGAGCGAGGGTTTAGCTTGGCTAACCATTTTTTCGCATCTTCCTTTAAAGCTGCTTGGCGTTGCTTGTTTCTTAATTCTTCTCGCTTTTGAATTTCGATTAATTCTTGCTGGCGACGTTGGACTTCGGCTCGTTTAACTTCTTCCTTATGCCTAATTTCCGCTAGTCTAGCTTGTTCCTGACGCTCAATTTCTGCTCTTTTCTGCTCACGTTTATGAGCCTGTCGTCGATAGTCGGTATCAATTAAGGCATTCAGACGTTCCCTAGCTTTTGCTGCCTCTTTAGCGCTTTGCTTGGGTCGATTCACAGCAGTTTGCGGGGGAGTAACGGGTTCGCGATTGGGTCTATCTCGACCGGATTCTAGCTCTTTTCTCAGCTCATCTAGCATTTGCTCCATTGATGCTTGGGAAGTAGCAGTTTGGGGTGGCTTTTGTGGCGCAGGGGGCCGTTTGGGCGGGGGTTTAGGCTCAAATTCTGCTTTGAGATCGGCCAGCAAATCATCCATATTCTTATCTGACACTAGTACCACCCCGTAACCTATTCATAACTACTTGTTTGCTGCCTTGTTAGCACTTGTATATATTATGAATTATGCAGCGGTTAAAGTGTCTGCTAAGGGTTTCCAGCTAACTTTGCGATCGCCGCCCATTTCGAGAATAATTTTTATTTTGGGTTCTTCTTTCGTTAAATCGACTAGATACTGGATTTCTTGGCGAGATAAGATTTGTCCTTCAATAATCCAGATTGCCAAGCCTTTGGCGTTGGGGGGCAATGATTCTAGTTCGTAGAGAGCGATGGGGGGAATGTAATAAATATCGCCGACGCTAGC
>JBCBIN010000295.1:0-5269 GCA_038524555.1 Cyanobacteria bacterium J06623_7
TGAATAAAGATTTAGTAGCTAAATTAAAAGAAAACAAGCCAGATATTGTTACCTATCTAAAAGCCAAGGGGCGCAGTCCAGTAATAACTATTGAAAAGTTAAAACAGGAAGCAAATCATCTATAACTACTTTCATATATATTAGTTTTTTATGTGGCAAACTATAAAGAATAAAATGAACAAATAAATAGTTTTAATTACGATATATTACTTGTTCCATATCTACTTAGGATTTGCCATTGACAGTTAAGACTAAAGGCTCTCCCGTATGTTTCATTTGACGAGGGACACCGTTAAACTTAGTTCGGCTAAGGAACCTGCGAGTGTTGGGCGATCGCATCAGAAGTGTTGCATTTGAAGTTAGAAAGAGACTAAATATCTCTACTAAGATCGAACGTAAAACTAGGCGTTGGTAAATATGTAATGCTATTGGCAATTTATTTAGCTGTTTGGAAAAATATATAAATTGAAAAGGCTTAGAGCTTAGAGCTACTAAGAATATCCTGTCGTGCGACATTACTTAATGACCAACGTCCATAAAACTAAATAAGCACTAAATTGAATATCAATTTAATTTTAGCTGACTGAGTAAGAATTCAATAATTTCAGGCTTTCTTTTCTTTAACTCCGCAATTAAATTCTGATTCAAAGATCCTTTCGGTGCATCAATAATTAGTTCGGTATTATCCAAAGATATTTTAATATCCAAACTCCGTAAATACTTAACAAACTTCTCCGTTTCAATCCTCCTCTCTACATTTTCAACATTTTTTTCCTGCACCCACGGCACCTCTGCACCTCTGCTTCTCTGCTCCCTTTGCTCTAAAACAATCTCTTTCCTGCCAAACAACACCTCGCTACGAACACCATGCTGACGACAAAATTCGACTAACTTCGCCGACTCGATAATGGGCTTAGAATCGGGAGTATATTGAATCGAAGTAATATAAGTCAACCAAGGCTCTTGTCCCATCGCGTAAACGTAAACCTGCTGGGGATTAAACTGTTTGACTAAAGCGGTCGCTTTTTGGCTATCTGAACCATCTAATCTTCTGGTTTCGGCAACCTGGCGGGGAATGCTTGATCCAAGTAAAGCACCATAAGCCCAAGTAAACGGTGCGCCGTCGCATTCCATACCGATAAACATGATATCTAAATCGCCAAAGTAGCTATATAGATGTCTATACAAATCTGGTTCGATGTTATTGGAGTCGGCAGCACACAAAATTGATTTACCCTGGAGTTGAATTAAATAGGCATTCTTCGCACTAATATTTAAATCCCCATGTTCGCCCAAAACCGGGAGGCTAACGATCTGACCCTGATCCAAGGCAATTGTCTCTAGTTCATCTAACTCCAATAGGTTATTAAAGCCAAGCTGTTGCAAGATTAACTTTAAAGAAGGATCGATTAATGAACCGCGATTACTTTTAGGAATAACTACCTGTCCAATTTTGTAGCGAATCTGTAGCAATGTTTCAAACATCACGTGGTCTTGATGATTGTGTGTAATCAAAACATAGTCTAGGTGATCAGGTAAGTCTTCATAGCTATAGCGGGGAATCCCTGCTGGATTTGGGTAGGAAATAAGCGGATCGACCAGAATACTTACGCCATCTGCTTCAATTAAAATACAAGCATGCCCAAAATAGCGAATCCGAACATCTTTACCCTGATCGGCTAATTTTTTATTGGGAATAATGCTAGTAAAAAATGACTGAAAAATATCTGTTTCCCCAATCCCCAGCTCATGACTAATATGTTCCACATCATGGGGTGTCGATCGCATTTGAAACAGCTTATCCCAGCGGCGATCGCTAAATGGTAAATTAACCTGCAAACTATCTCGACTAGATAGACGGGGCGTACTTAACACAAAAGGGCGAGTATCGGGATTGGTCAAATGTAGTAAGACTGATTGAGAAGCCGGGTTATATAACCTACTGCGATATAGCAAACCCTCAATAAAACGAATCCCTGGATTATGATGGCGATCGTAGACTAACTCGACATATCCTTTTAGTATCTCTGGTACTTTCTCGTATAAAGTTTCCAAAGATGAACCCGCTTCTAAATTTTGCAGCAGTAAATCTAGTTTACTAATCGCCGAATCTAAGTCTAGTAAAGCTTTATGCCGTAGCTTAGTTTTCTCTAGTAAAGCCTCAATTTCCCAAACGCGATCGACACCATAATTAACAAAAGGACCACCGATTAACGCGGGGTTTTTCAGCGCCGATACATGAACTTCTGGCGCAGCGATAAACGATTCCATAATCGCAATATGAGATTTAGCCACATACCGAGCAGCAGTAGCGGGAGGAATTAGATAAGACCAGGCGTACCATTGATTAAATAATGGCTCGGCAATTACATTTGGTTTTAAATATAGCTGGCGATTCATTGAGAAAGAGGCAGGGAAGGAAGGGAGCAGATCGGCAAAACTTATTACTGAAATAAAATGCTTTGCAGTATCCGATTTTCTTGATTGAGAAATACGCGTTCGACTATCTGCTTAAACTCTTGCCAGTCTTGTTGACCATTAGCGATCGCCTGCTGTGCTTCGTTCATTGTCCTTGCACTATTAAAGGCAGGATATTTAAAAGTACCAGAAAATAGTAATCCTTGCATATCTTCTGACCAAGCATCTGCTTTGTTTTCTTGTTTAATTGTTGCTTCGCTAACAGCCATATTCAGCTTACAGCGACCGAGATCGTATAAAAAATTAATTCCTGTTTTCACTGGTGCTCGACCATAGTTTTGCCATGGACCTGAAGCTACCAAAAATTCGGTCAAATAACTGCGTGCTGCATCATGATTCGGAATTGGAATTAGTCTTTTTGCCTCTAGCTTGATTCCCTGGTATTCAACCTCAGTTAGTTGAGTAACAAACCTATCCGCTACTGCTTGTGCCTGTAGTGGAGCATTGTCGTTAATCCTTTCAATAAACGCTATCCCATTTTTTTGTGCCAAAATTGTCACATCACTATCAAAGACTAGCTGAGCGCGATCGTGATGAGTAAAAGGAGTTTGATTCAGCTTCCAGTCAGGATTAACAATATTGTGTTCTCTCACAAATTCTTCCGTAACGATCTGCGGCGAAAAATCTTTAACGGCAAGGGCGATCGCAATTTCTTTAATTTCCTGCATCTGAGTTTTGTTTTGTAGTGATGTAGCGATCATCATAATTACCTTCCATAGGTGTTGCTATTTACTATATCTAGCAACTACTGATTTGCAGCTAAAGGAACTAAATATTGCTAATTATTATCAATAATCATAACCTGAATATCTTATTCTTGCTTCATCCCAGTCAATAAAATTTCTCCGCTCCTTCAATCTCAAAACTTAAGCCCGATTCGCACTACCAAACAACCTAATTTTTGCCACAATAACCTCCTGCATTATCTGAGTTACTGCTTGTTGACAATCGAGAAGATCGCTTTGAGATTCGCTTTTGCCAAACTCCCGCCAAAACTGAAGATACTGTTGCCGTACCTCTGTATTAACATTAAATTTGCAGACTCCTAATTCAATCGACTGGTGAATCATCTCAGCCGGTAAACCAGAAGCGCCGTGTAGCACTAAAGGAACCTTAATCTGCTGGCGGATCTTGTCTAAACGCTCGAAATCTAGCTGAGGTTTGCTATGGTATTTACCGTGAACGTTACCAATGGTAACAGCGAGAAAATCTACTCCCGATTCCGCAACAAATTCTTTTGCCTGTAGGGGGTCGGTCATTTTTGCTTCTTTTTCGGCGACAGTCATACCGTCTTCTGTACCGCTAATTCTACCTACCTCTGCTTCTACTGTAGAACCCTGAGCGTGGGCAAAAGCTGTCATTTCGCGGGTAAAAGCTAGGTTGTCTGCCAAGGGAAGCATCGAGCCATCTGCTAGCACGGAGGTAACACCTGCTGCAATTGCAGTTTTAATTATATTGCGATCGCCACAATGGTCTAAATGAACCGACATTGGTACTTTTGCTGCGTCTGCTGCCTCTAAGCATAGGGCGATGAAAGAAGAACCACCGTAATCTAATACCTGGGGCAGAATTTGAATCATGGCGGGACTATGTTCGGCTTCTGCTGCCTTAACTACTGCTTTGACTCCTTCAAGATTGTATAAATTGAAAGCACCAACAGCATATTTGTGTTTTTGGGCTGTTTCCAGAAGCTCTTTGGTCGAAGTAAGCATAAATTGGCTCTAGAGTAGCGATCGCTATTATTGATTTCTACAAGATACCAAATTTAGGACTTTACTCTTTTATGCCCTTATTCCCCTGCCCTTTAGCCTTCTACATCTGAAAAGGGATTAGATACTAATAATCCCCCATGCCCCTAAAGCAACATAGATAACTAATCCAACTAAAAACACGCTGCCAAAAATAGCGACAAAGGTGCCAATCAAGCTCAAAACTTGATTATTATCCAACCAATCTAAGTAATCTTCGTATTCTTGTTCGGACTTGGGACGATGGCGGAAATAACCCATTTCTATTAAATTCTGGCGATAGCGATCGCCGTAACGAGACATTCTCGCAAAAGGAAATTCACCGTATTCTCTTTGAGGTAAGATGCGACGACGTTGATAGGGAACAATATCATCGCCAAAGTTATCGAGGTATTCTTCACTATTCAATAGTTTATCGATGAATCCTGCCGTACCTGAAGTTGCTAAAACAATTGACCAAGCCAGCTTTTCATCATTGCCATAAACATCTCTACCTAAAAAACGCTGAATACATAACCTGACAAATCGATAGTTATTGTTGACTTGGTAATTACGCCTTTGAAATGTTTCTGATAGAGCCAAACCTTTCATAAAGTCTCGAACCGTAATTTGCCCTGCTTTTAATTGTGACTCTAACTCTCTTTCACGATTGGCAAACAATATCTGCTGTTCATTAAATACCTGACGATAGGCGGCGTAAATCAGCTCGTCAAACTCAGCTTGAGATAAAAGATTTTCTGTATTGTAGATTCTTGGCTGTTCGTCACCGGGAACTTCGTATCCATCAACTCGATTATTTTGACTGGAAACAGAATAATTCAGCAGAGGTAAAGTCATTATCTTATATATTCTATTTTTATTTGTTGCGTAATCTTTTGCTTGCAATAAGCTCTTTTTTTAGAATATACTCTTTTTAAAATTTATTGCGATTAATTATCAATAAGTAATAGAACAAGAACGCAAGTATAGATTGTGCTTATTAATATCTGCGGATTAAAACCATGACATTTTTCAGAAAAAATCAGCGTCTGTCTCAGCTAAGA
>JBCBIN010000296.1:0-5260 GCA_038524555.1 Cyanobacteria bacterium J06623_7
CTGTGCCGATAAAGATATCGCTATTGTCTCCATCTTGGTTGGGAGTAGGTAGCCAAATTATCCCTGGAGTAACCGATATGTTGTCGATAAACTGATATTTATAGAGAGCTTCCAGGTGAATGGGCACATCAGCTTCAATCTCTTCATCACCATTGACGCCATCGGCATCGATCGAGGTTAGATAGGGTTCTGCGCCCACAATCAGAGCCGCAAGGTTACCTTCTTTGATGACGTCGGAAACCACAAAGGCTGCCGCATAGTTCCAAATCTCCGCACTACCATTGTTGCCATCACCACCGTTGATAATGTTGGCATCGGTATAGGCACCCCAACCTCTAACGCTGAGTTTTTCAGAGACATCAAATTGGAATTGAGCGCCAAAGCTATCGGTAGCGACAGGAGAAGTGATGCTGACCAAGTTTGCAGCATTGGTTCCCGTACCGCCCCAGAGGAATGGTGGTCGGTTAACGCCGCTGGCTTGCGCCGTATCGTAGCTACGAACGTAAGTCGCACCTACCTTTAATTTCTCCAAGGGCTGGAGGGTAACTTGACCCATAGCCGAGAAACTACCGCCCGTAATACCATTTTCCCGAGCCGTAACCGCCGCCCCGGGAGCAATGTAGCCGGCATCAAAGCGCAGCAGATCTCCCAGCTTATAGCTACCACCAATACCAGCCGAGGAAGTCGCAATCCCCAATCGGTAGATCGGGTTACGTTCGCCAAAACGAGTTAAGGCACCACTAGCCCCACCTCCAGTATTTAGACCGGAGTTGAAGGTTTCGGCATAAAAGTGGTGTGCACCCAAGACCGCCATGGTAGTAACCTTCAGGTTCTCACCCACGGGGAAACTGTAGTGCAGGCGATCAATCGTAACATCATTATTAGCGAAGCCGTCGTGAGCAAAGCGTCCCTCTCTTGTACCCGTGACCCCTTGGAAAGAAGCTCCTAAATTGCCGGCACTCAAACGAGTAAATAGTTTATCTTTACCGGTGAAACTGCTGACCAACTGTAGACGAACTTTATCGGTAAAAACAATTTCCGAATCTAAATCTGGGTTACCTTCAATGCCCGCACCATCATTATCTAAACCGGCTGCTTGCTCATCACCGAAAGCGCCCGCTATCTGAAAGGCTACCTCCCCAACTAATTTAGTCGTGGTCGAAAATTGATTATCTTCAATAATCGCGGTGCGACTTTCAATTTCATCAACTCTGCCACCCAAGCCGGCTAATTCTCCTTCAAATTCTTGGCTCAAACGCTCGACTGATTCTAAGTCGGCGGGTTCAACACTGCTACCACCACTAGCAATTAAACGTTCGATTTGGTTGAGGCAGCTATTTAAGCCGGCAGCAAATTCGTAACGAGATAGGGGTTGATTACCACGGTAAGTTTGATTGGGGAAACCAGAAATACAGCCATAGCGATCAACTAGACTTCTTAGTGCTTCGTAGGCCCAGTCTGTTGGGGCAACGTCTCTCAACTGGTTGACGTTGGTTACCTGACCCATAGAGTCCCCGAGAACTCCTGCTGCATCCAATTCGCTATCGTTCGTACTGCCGAAATTAGCATAATCGGCGATCGCATCTGCATTGGTTAGGTCTACCGACTGAGCATTAACTGCTCCACCAGCAAAAATACTGGCAGTCAAAAATGCAGCAGTACCCAAAAGGGCTGGCTGTTTAATTTTATTCATGTCTAAATTTTTCCTCACACCTGTGTATCACTAGAACAACAAAAGTTGCTTTGGTAATCTTACTTATGTTGATATGAAGAATATTATTTTAATGTGGTCAAAGATACAAATTGCCAAATACTAATCCCATTCAAGAATGTATTCAATGTATTTACTGCAACTTATCCCCTCAAGAACCCCCCGTGAGAGGTTAAAATTACTCTCCTCGCCAAAACTTTGGTCGCTAGCTCGCTGCCACGAATGAGCTTAAGGCGATCAATTAAATTAAGGATTTAGATCTGTTAATTAATAACCGACATCGTTGGGGAATCAATTTCTCGTCCACCATGCCAGATTTGCCCGTCTAAAGCCATCTGTTCGATCAGACTAGCTAGACGTAAGGCTTTTAGCGCCTGTTCTCCCCCCACCGAAGGGCGATCGCCACCACGGATACAGTGGACAAAATGTTCTATTTCGGCATAGATAGGCTCGACATTGCTGGTAAATACTTTTTCGGTGATGCCGTCTCTCTGATAAGCCAGAGGCTGCTGTTCGAGAGGAAAATTATCGGACTGATGACGATGAACTAAAATTTCGTTAGCCAAAAAGTCTGTTTCAATCAGGGATTTCTTACAGTGTGCCGCCAAGCAGCGAATTTTACGATGGGTTATTTTTGAAGCCGTTAGGGTTGCTACTACTCCATTAGCAAAACCGAGGTTGGCCGTAACATAGTCTAGGTTACTCGAACCCCCTGAAGCACTACCGCTAGCGGTTAATTTGACCACGGGCGCAGCCGAAAGTTCGAGCAGCAAATCGATGTCGTGGATCATCAAGTCTAAAACCACCGAAACATCATTAGCGCGATCGCTATAGGGACTAAGACGACGAGCTTCTAAGGCTAAAATTTCTTCCGTTTTAATTACCTTGCTTAATTCTCTAAAGGCCGGATTAAACCTTTCAATATGACCGACCTGAAGAATACAGCCTGTTTCCGCCGCCAAATTTACTAGAGACTCGGCTTCCGCCAAATCTGCCGCGATCGGTTTCTCGATTAAAATATGCACTCCTGCTTTTAAACAGCGCGCACCGACTTCATGATGCAGCTTAGTTGGGACGGCAATACAGACCGCATCAACCGCAGACAACATATCCTCGTAATTTTCATAAAAATGAGTTTGATATTGACTGGCAATCTCAATCCCTTTGGTCAAATCGACATCGGAAACTCCAATTAGTTCGATATCTTTGAGCAAGCTAAGGACACGAACATGATGTCGCCCCATGTTACCTACTCCAATCACCCCCATTTTTAATGGCTGCGAGTGTTTTTTTCCCTGATTGAGCGGTTGATCGTGATTCGTCTGCACTTTTCCAATAAACTCCTTCACCAATTGGTCAATTAATATAACCGATATTTTGCCTGCTCTTGAATCACCCAGATGTTATCACAAAGATGAAAAATGTAAATTAATAACAAGAAGATTACTCATTTAGTCAAATCTAAGTTATGTCCAAATGCTAGCAAATTGTGACTCACATTATCCTCTGGTTGAGTTATTTAAGCCAAACACATTGTGGCGCTTCTTGACCTGTCTGTACAATTTGGCACTACAGAAAGTAGTTTAGGGATTGGTGTTAGCCTGGTCGGCAAATCTATCTTGGGAAAAGCAAACAGAGCATGAATTTAGCCATAACAACTACAAGTATAAAAGTCGCTCTATTAATTATCGGTAGCGCGATCAGTCTAGGCCGCAATCAGGCGATCGCTCAAGCATCTCCAAAGCAGGAAATACCGAGCCGAATTTCCCATCAGGCTAGAGATTTATTCACCGCCCAGCTATTGTTTGCTCCACAGCGGCTCTCTCCTTTCAATCTAGCTCAACGACAACTAAACCGAGAAAAATTTTGCCAAAACTATCCCCTTAATTCTCAATGTTCCGGCATTACGCCAATCGAGTCAGAACCCGCATCTATTCCGATCTCTGTTCCTCAGGTAGATATAAATAATCAAAATAATCGTGGGACTAAAACCGGATGGGCGATCGTACCGGAAGTAAGTACTTTAGGACTGGGGGGCAGTATCGTCAGGAAAATTACCCCCAATTTTAATGCCAGAGTTGGTGTCAACGCCTTTAATTTGGGTATCGATATTACCGAAACTGATTTTGATTACGAAGGGGACTTAAATCTATTTAACGTTTCTACCCTGATAGATTTTCATCCTTTCAAAAGTTCCGGCTTGAGGCTGACCGGTGGTTTAATTATTGGCAATAATAATATCGAGGGGACTGCCGATGTTTCCGAACGAGTTGCCGATGAACTGGGGGAGGTAGAATTAGATGGTGAGACAATTGATATCCGCGAGCTAGAAATTGATGACCTCACTACCATTGATGCCGATATCGAGCTGTATGAAGGGGCGGCTCCCTATTTGGGTATTGGCGGGGGAAATGCTGTAGGTAGCGGTAAAGGATTGGGATTCTGGTGGAATCTGGGGGTGGTGTTTAGTGGCTCTCCCAATGCGGAAGTATCGAGTAATATTTCTGAGGATATACCTGCCGAACTACGCCAGGATGTGGAGGCAGCAGCCGATCGCGCTTTAGAAGATGAGGAAGCGGATTTAGAAGACGAGCTGGATTTTATTCGGATTTATCCCGTACTGTCTTTGGGACTTTCGTATCAGTTCTGAAACCTGAATTTGTCTCGCCCACAAGTTAAGGCGGTTTTGATTCGCTGGGGTAAAGCTTCCATTACGAAACTTTGCAGTGGTTGTTCCAGCAAGTACTATTGTTTTAATCTGAAAATTATTGCCTAATTAATATTTTCATTTTCAATTTTTTATGACTGTTTCTCCGCATCGAAAAGCCAAAGGGCTAAAGCCTGGTAGTCGTCGTCCCGCCAAAGAGCTCTGTAGTGAATGCGGTCTTTGTGACACATACTATGTCCACTATGTCAAAGATGCCTGTGCTTTTCTCAATCAGCAGATTGCCGAGCTAGAAACAGCCGCCCATGGTCGGAGTCGCGACCTGGATAATGAGGATGAACTTTACTTTGGTGTCAATCAGTCGATGGTAGCTGCGCGGAAGCAAAAGCCGATTGCAGGGGCACAGTGGACGGGCATTGTCAGTACGATCGCCTGTGAAATGTTAGAAAAAGGTTTAGTCGAGGGCGTAGTTTGCGTCCAGAATACGGCAGAAGACCGCTTCCAGCCCATGCCGGTAATTGCTAGGACTCCGGCAGAAGTTTTAGCGGCGAAGGTAAATAAACCGACTCTCTCTCCCAATCTGAACGTACTAGAGCAAATTGAACAGTCGGGTATGAAACGCCTGTTGGTTATTGGCGTAGGTTGCCAGATTCAGGCTTTAAGGGCGGTAGAACAGGAGCTGGGTTTAGAGAAGCTCTACGTGTTGGGTACTCCCTGTGTTGATAACGTCAGTCGGGCAGGACTACAGAAGTTTTTAGATACTACCAGTCGCTCTCCCGATACTGTGGTGCACTATGAATTCATGCAAGATTTTCGGATTCATTTCAAGCATGAAGATGGTTCGATTGAAAAAGTACCGTTTTTTGGCTTAATTTTAAGCCAAA